>DATENJ010000684.1:0-11322 GCA_035275125.1 Actinomycetes bacterium
AGCCGCCCGTGGACCAGACCCCCTCGGCCAGGCCGCCCGTTGCCCGGCCGGCGCCCCGGCCCGTCCGGCCGCCACACCGGCCCGGCCACAAGCCCCACCCGAGAGCTCACCACCGGGAGCGGGCGCCGTCCGCCCATCGTCCGGGCAAGCCCCGGACGGTGGGCCCCGAAGCCAAGCCGAGCGACGGGTCGCCCTGCCCCGGCCCAGGCCACAACGAAGCGCCGGGGGACCGGAGGCACCACCCTCGTGACCGGGACGGCAGGCGGTGGGTCGGGGACCCGGCCGACGCCGACGTAGCCGAGCCCCGGGCGGACAACCGTTGGCGGGACGAGGACCAGCCGGACGGCCGCTCGCGCGACCAGGACGGCCGGGACGGCAGCTCGCCGAGCCAGGAACGACAGGACCGGGACGGCAAGGACGAGCCCCGGCCGGGGCGGCACGAGCGCCACGACCGCGACCCCCACGAGCAACGCTCCGCCCCCGACGAGCGCCGGGACCGCGACCAGCGGGGGACCGACCGCTAGGTGGCGGTGGCGACCCAGAGGCAGAACGGGTGGCCGGCGGGGTCGAGGTAGACCCGGACGTCGTCCTGGGGCTGGAAGTCGGCAAGGACCGCCCCGGTGGCGACGGCGTGGGCTCCGGCGGCCTCCAGGTCCTCGACCTCGATGTCCAGGTGCAGCTGCATCTGCTGGTCGCCCGGCCCGGCCGGCCAGCTGGGCCTGACGTGGGCCGACTCGAGCTGGAACGACAGCCCGGCCCCGCCGCCGGGCGGGCGGACCGTCGCCCAGTCGGGCTCGTCCCTCCCGATCGGCCATCCCAGCAGCCGGCTGTAGAAATCGGCCAGCTTGCGCGGGTCGGGCGCGTCGAGCACGGTCGCCGTCAGCTGGAACGCTGGTTGCTGGGTCACGTCGCCTCCCCTGGGTCGAACCGGCGACACCATTCCACACCCCGGCAGAGACAGCGAGCACGCAGGGTCGCCAGCCACCGTGCTGTTGCGCGGCGGCCGGGGCTGAGCCCCGTCAGGCGGTCAGGGCCCGGTGTCCCGCATGGCCCCGCCGTGGGCGGCGATCGCCCAGATCACGAGGACGTCAATGGCGATGATCAGCAGCGACCAGAACGGGTAGTAGGGGATGAAGGCGAAGTTGGCGATCGCGCTGAGCACGGCCAGGGTGATCGCGACCGTTCGCGCCCAGGTCCGCCCCGACAGCAGCCCCCAGCCGGCGAACGCCACCAGCAGCCCGATCACCAGGTGGATCCAGCCCCAGCTGGTGGCGTCGAACTGGAACAGGTAGTTGCGGGTGGGGACGTAGAACTCGTTCTCGAAGATTGCCACCAGACCGGTCAGGGCCTGGAAGACCCCCGCCATGATCATCATGATGGCGGCGAACAGGATGAACCCGACCGCCCACCCGGAGGCCTCCCGGCCACGGGCCGCCCGGTATCCCGACGGCGTCTGCTCACTCATGACCCACCCACTCCTGCACGCTAGAGGCGCTGTCGGCGGAACCCTGCCACCGGCAAGGGTGACGCCGCCTCACCCTTTAAGGGTGAACCGTGCGGCATGACGCTGGGCAGACGGCCGCGGCGGCGCAGACCGCGCGTGTGCTGCGGTTGCTGACGGAAATATTTGGCAACGACGTGCTCGGTGCCTATGAGCACGGGTCGGCGGTATTGGGCGGCGTGCAGGCGACCAGTGACATCGACATCCTGGTGGTCACCAGGCGTCTGGCCACGCCGGAGGAGAAGCGTCAGCTCGTGGAGGGCCTGATGGCGATCTCGGCCCCGTTTCCCCCTCCCGGCCCGGAGCGCTGTGTCGAGGTGACGGTGGTGGCGCAGCCCCAGGTGCAGCCATGGCGGTACCCGCCGAGCTTTGACCTGCAGTACGGGGAGTGGCTGCGCGAGCGCTTCGAGCGTCGGGACGGCCGCCTCCTGGAGGCGGCGGTCAACGTCGACCTGACGACCTTGCTGACCATCGTGCTGCTGGGCGACCGGCCGCTGTTGGGGCCACCGCCCGCAGCGTTGCTTGATCCGGTGCTGATGGAGGACTGCGTCAGGGCGATGGTCAGCGACATCGACGTGTTGATGGACGAGTTCGATGCAGATACCCGCAATATTCTGCTCACGCTGGCGCGCATCTGGCAGACGGTCGTCACGGGCGTTATTGACCGCAAGGATCGAGCGGCCGAGTGGGCGCGGGAGCGGTTGCCGCCGGGCCGTCAACCAGTTCTGGAGCGGGCACGGGTCATGTACCTCGGCCTGGAGCCCGACGGATGGACTGACCTGGCACCCGAAGCCCGTACCACTGCTGAGTACATGATTTCGGGGATTCGCCAGGAGGTGGCGCGGCCTCGACCGGGCCAGGTGCTACGGCTGGCGAGCGGGCGCGGTAAGGGGGCAGCAGGCGGTTGACCTGCGCTGGTGGTGGAGCGGGCGAAGGGAATCGAACCCTCACCGCGAGCTTGGGAAGCTCGAGTTCTACCATTGAACTACGCCCGCAAGACGGGTGATTCTAGCCGCGCGATCTGAGCTGGGGCAACGAGGTCGTGGCAGAATGCCGGCCGAGCAGCCTTTGTCTTGGGAGTGCACAGGTGATCCTGTCCGACCGTAGTCTGCGGGAGGCGATCGCGGCCGGGAGGCTGGTGATCGACCCGCTGGACGACGACGCCATCCAGCCGTCGAGTATCGACGTGCGGCTGGACAACCGTTTCCGGGTCTTCTACACGGCGCGGCACCCGTACATCGACGTGAAGCAGCCGATGGAGGACCTCACCGAGCTGGTCGAGGTCAAGCCCGACGACGCGTTCATCCTGCACCCTGGGGAGTTCGTGCTCGGGTCGACCCTCGAGCAGGTGGGGATCCCGCCCGACCTGGCGGCGAGGCTGGAGGGGAAGTCCTCTCTTGGGCGGTTGGGGCTGATGACCCACTCGACGGCCGGGTTTCTCGACCCGGGGTTCACCGGGCACGTGACGCTGGAGCTGTCCAACGTGGCCAACCTGCCGATCACGCTGTACCCAGGGATGCGGATTGGGCAGATCGCGGTGTTCCAGCTCACCACCGCGGCCGAGCGGCCCTACGGGTCGCGGGGGGTCGGGTCGAAATACCAGGGACAGCGGGGACCGACCCCGTCCCGGTACTGGGAGAACTTCCGCTCGCCCTGACCCCCGAGCCAGGCCCATACGAGGACTGCCGATTGTCGAAGTTGCCAGCAGCATCATCCGTCGGGACGACGACCGAGGAGGCCGTCGCGCCCCCGGCCGAGGTCGTGACCCCGGTCCAGGAGGCCACCGAGACCGGCCGGCAGCGCATGCGGCGGCTGGCCCGGCGGCTGCGGCCCGGCCCCGAGCCGGTGGTCCTGCTGGTGTTCATCGGCCTGGCCATGTGGATGTTCGCGCCGGCCTGGTCGTCGCCGACGACCAGGACCCTCGAGGGCGGCGACGGCGACCCGGCGATCTTCATGTGGTTCCTGCGCTGGGTGCCGTTCGCCCTCGAGCACGGGCACGACCTGCTGGTCACCCACCACCTCAACTACCCCGACGGCGTGAACCTGATGTGGAACACGTCGCTGCCCCTGCCCGGGCTGCTGCTGACCCCGGTCACCGACGCCTGGGGCCCGGTGTTCAGCTTCAACCTCCTGCTGGTGCTGGCCTACGGGCTCTCGGCCTGGTGCGCCTACCTGGCCATCCGGCGCTTCGTCCCCGGGCACCTGGCGGCGGCGGTGGGCGGGCTGATCTACGGCTTCTCCCCGGCCATGCGGGTCCAGTCCCACCACCTGCACATGTCGCTGGCCTTCCTGGCGCCGCTGATGCTGCTGGCCATGCACGAGATCCTGGTCCGCCAGCGGCGCTCGCCGTGGCTGGTCGGCACCGGCCTCGGCGTGATGGCCGGCGCCCAGCTCCTGATCGGCGAGGAGCTGCTGGCCATGACGGCACTGCTCGCCTGCGCGATGCTCCTGCTGGTGGTGCTGACCAACCTGCGGCGGGTGCGGGAGCGGTGGGCGTACGCCACCAAGGCGTTCGCGGTCGCCCTGGTGATGGCGTCGGCGATCATCGTCTGGCCGCTCTCGGTGCAGTTCGACGGGCCGCAGCGGATCCACGGCGACATCCAGAAGACCAACTACTCCAACGACCTCCAGAGCTTCATCCTGCCCGGCTGGCCCCAGGCGCTGACCTGGGACGGCGCCGGTGAGCTGGTGGCCGGCTTCGCCGGCGGCAACTCGGCCTACCTGGGGCTGCCGCTGCTGCTGGTCCTGGTCGTGCTCGGGGTCCGCTGGCGCGCCAGCCCGGTGGTCAGGCTGGGGCTGGCCCTGATGGCGGTGGCGGCCGTGCTGTCGCTGGGGCCGACCCTGCTGGTGGGCGGGGACGACACCGGGATCCCGTTACCGTGGGCCTTCTTCGAGGGCCTGCCGCTGCTTCCCAGCCTCATCCCGGCCCGGCTGGCCCAGCTCACCGCCCTGTTCGCGGGGCTGCTGGTGGCGCTGTTCCTCCAGGCCGTGTGGAGCGGTGGCGGCTGGCGGCGGCCGGCCGCGGTGGTGGTCGCCCTGCTGGTGCTGGTGCCGCTGTGGCCGTCGAGCACGATCGAGGCCGAGGAGGTGGCCACCCCGACGTTCTTCACCGGACCGGCCGTGCGGGCGCTGCCACGCGACAGTGTGGTGCTGGTGCTGCCCTGGGCCTACCGGCGCACCTCGCTGGCCATGACCTGGCAGGCCGAGGCCGGGCTCTGGTACCGGATGCCCGGCGGGTACTTCATCGGCCCCCATCGCGACAGCGACGTGCCCCGCTTCGACGCCATCCCGAGCCCGGCCTCGATCACCTTCGGCCGGATCTTCGGGGGCAACCTGCCGCCGCGGCTGACCGGGCCGAGACGGCGGGCCCTGGCTCGCGACTTCGTCCGCTGGCGGATCGGGAGCGTGGTGGTGGGCCCGATGCCGAACCAGGCGGCGATGGTGGGCTTCCTCACCGACCTGCTCGGCCGCAAGCCGCAGGTGGTCGAGGGCGTCTACCTGTGGCGCGACCCGGTGGTCGAGCTCAGGGACCGGGGCCGTCGCTAGGGCGGTCCTTGGCCTGGACCGACTCGGAGAGCACCTGGGCGACGTCCAGGACCCGCACGCCCTCGCTGGAGCCCTCGGCCTGGCGCTGCCTGATGGCGTCGTCGAGCATGACCATGCAGTAGGGGCAGGCCGTCCCGACCACGTCGGCGCCGGTGGCCAGGGCCTCGTCGGTGCGCTCCAGGTTGACCCGCTTGCCGATCCGCTCCTCCATCCACATGCGGGCCCCGCCGGCGCCGCAGCAGAAGCCGCGTTCCCGGCAGCGGTGCATCTCGACCGAGCGGACCCCGGGCACGGCGTCCAGCACGGCCCGTGGGGCGTCGTAGACGTCGTTGTGCCGGCCCAGGTAGCACGGGTCGTGGTAGGTGACGGTGGTCTCGACCGGCCCCGAGGGCACCAGGCGGCCCTCGTCCACCAGCCGTCGCAGCAGCTGGGTGTGGTGGATGACCTCGTAGTTGCCGCCCAGGTCCGGGTACTCCCGGGCCAGGGTGTTGAAGCAGTGGGGGCAGGAGGCGACCACCTTGCGGGCCCCGACGCTGTTGAGGGTCTCGATGTTCTGCTGGGCCTGGAGCTGGTAGAGGTACTCGTTGCCGAGCCGGCGGGCCGGGTCGCCGGTGCAGGACTCGCGCGGGCCGAGCACGGCGAACCCGACCCCGGCCCGGTGCAGCAGCCCGGCGATCGCCCTGGCCGTCTTGCGCGCCCGGTCCTCGAGCGCGGCCGCGCAGCCGACCCAGTACAGGTACTCGACCTCGTCGGGGATCCGGTCGGTGGCCACCGGGACCTCGAAGTCGAGCCCTTGGGTCCAGGCCAGGCGCTGGCCGGCGCCGAGGCCCCAGGGGTCGCCCGAGTTCTCGACGTTGCGCAGCATGGTGCCGGCCTCGGCCGGGAAGCGGGACTCCATCAGGACCTCGTAGCGGCGCAGCTCCATGATGGTGTCGACGTGCTCGATGTCGACCGGGCACTGCTCGACGCAGGCCCCGCAGGTGGTGCAGGACCAGAGCACGTCGGCCCCGACCACGTCGGTGACCAGGTTCTTGTCGAGCACGGCGGGGTCGTGGCCGTTGGGGTGCTCGGGGTCGGCCTCGCCGAGCAGGAACGGCGCCTTCTCGAACAGGTGGTCGCGCAGGTCGGTGATGAGCAGCTTGGGCGACAGCGGCTTGTCCGTGTTCCAGGCCGGGCACTGGTCCTGGCAGCGGCCACACTCGGTGCAGGTGGCCAGGTCCAGCAGCTGCTTGAAGTTCAGGTCCTCGACCTTGCCGGCGCCGAAGACATCCTCCTCGGTCATCTCCTCGGGGTCGATCCGCGGGGTGGCCAGCGGGCCGAGGGCCTTGGGGCGGCGGGAGAAGGCGACGTTGAACGGGGCGGTGAAGATGTGCAGGTGCTTGGAGTACATCACCAGGACCAGGAACCCGAGCACGACCGCCAGGTGGGCCAGCAGGAAGCCCTCGTCGAGCAGCCGCAGGGTCGAGGGCGACAACCCGTCGAGCAGCCGTCCGACCGCCGTTGAGGCGAAGGCCCAGCCGTCGTAGGGGAAGGTGCCCCTGGCCGCCCTGGCCCCCCGGTAGCACAGCAGGGTGATGATCACCAGGGCGATCATGCCGAGGATGACCCAGGCCTGGCCGGTGTGGGAGCGGTAGAAGCGCGACGACCGGTCCTTGCGGGCCGGCGACTCGCGAACCCGGATGACGGCGAAGACGGCCAGGCTGACCAGGACCGCCACCGCGGTCAGGTCCTGGAGGAAGCCGAGCACCGGGCTGTGGCCGACCAGCGGGAGGGCGAAGGTGTCGCTGAACAGCTCCCCGTAGGCCTCGACGATCGTGGTCAGCAGGATCACGAAGCCCCAGAAGGTGAAGAAGTGGGCCAGCCCGGGGATCGGCCGCTTGAGCAGCTTGCGCTGCCCGAAGACCTCGACCAGCTCGGCCCGCAGGCGGGTCCAGGCGTGCTCGAACCGGTCAGGGGCCGGCCGGCCGGTGCCGATCAGCCTGGTGATCCGCTCGGCCCGCTGGCCGGCAAGGGCGACCGCGAAGAAGGTCAGCACGGCCCCGATGGCGAGCTTCATCGCACGTCCTCCCGGCATGTCGCTTCCGCTGCCGCCCGAAGTCTACCGCTCGGTAACATCAGGAGGCGGCTAGGCTGGGCGGATGCCTGAGCCGCCCCCGACCCCCGCCCCGACCCGCGCCCGCGGAGTCCTGCTCGCCGGCGGCCTGGTGCTGGTGGCCGCCGGGGTGGCCCTGGTCGCCTGGATCCTTGCCTCCTCGGCCGGGCTGACGGGCCGGGACGACCCGGTGATGGCCGACCCTACGGCGACCACCGCCGCCCCCGCCGACCCGGCCCGGACCGTCGACTACCGGCTGGAGCCGGCCGAAGGGGAGACGGTGACCGTGCGGCTGGAGGTGGCGGCCGACCCGGCCACCAGGGCCAGGGGGCTGATGGAGCGCGAGCGGGTGCCGCCCGGGACCGGGATGGTCTTCCTCTACCCGGCCGACGTGGCCGAGTCGTTCTGGATGAAGAACACCCTCGTCCCCCTGTCGATCGCCTTCGTGGCCGCCGACGGACGGGTGGTCAGCGTGGCCGAGATGACCCCGTGCAAGGCCGATCCGTGCCCCAGCTACGCCCCCGGCGGCCCGTACCGCTACGCGATCGAGCTGGCCGCCGGGTCCTTCGGCGACGCCGGGGTCGGACCGGGGGCGAGGGTGGTCCCCGTTGACCCGGCAGCACTACCCGAACCGGCGTAATCTCGCAGGTCAGCGACAAGATAAAGCCGCCGCAACCACAAACTTGACAAGAGGAGACTCAACTCCCTATCTTGGCTCTCGAAACCTGTCCCAGCTTGCTTGAGGTGATGAGATGGCCAAGGCCGTAGGGATCGACCTGGGGACCACCAACTCCGTTGTCGCCACCCTCGAGGGTGGCGAGCCGGCGGTGATCCCCAACGCCGAGGGGGCCCGCACGACCCCGTCGGTGGTCGCTCTCTCCAAGACCGGCGAGGTGCTGGTCGGTGAGGTGGCCAAGCGCCAGGCGGTGACCAACCCGGACCGCACGATGCGCTCGGTCAAGCGACACATGGGCGAGTCGTCCTGGCGCTTCCGGGCCGACGGCAAGGAGTTCTCCCCCCAGCAGGTGAGCGCCTTCATCCTGCAGAAGCTCAAGCGCGACGCCGAGGCCTACCTGGGCGACCAGGTCACCCAGGCGGTCATCACCGTCCCCGCCTACTTCGACGACGCCCAGCGCCAGGCCACCAAGGAGGCCGGTGAGGTCGCCGGGCTCGACGTCCTGCGCATCATCAACGAGCCGACCGCGGCATCGCTCGCCTACTCCCTGGACAAGGAGAACGACGAGACCATCCTCGTGTTCGACCTGGGCGGCGGCACCTTCGACGTGTCCCTGCTCGACATCGGCGAGGGCGTCATCGAGGTCCAGTCGACCTCCGGCGACATGCACCTCGGCGGCGACGACTGGGACCAGCGGGTGGTCGACTGGCTGCTGACCACCTTCAAGAACAACCACGGCATCGACCTGTCCAACGACAAGATGGCCATGCAGCGCCTCCGGGAGGCGGCTGAGAAGGCCAAGATCGAGCTCTCCTCCACCCTGGAGACCACGATCAACCTGCCGTTCATCACCGCCACCCCCGACGGGCCGCTCCACATGGAGCAGCGCCTCACCCGGGGCGAGTTCGAGCGCATGACCTCGGACCTGGTCGAGCGCCTGCGCGGCCCCTTCGACAAGGCCGTCACTGACTGGAAGGCCAAGACCCAGAAGAGCCTGACCGACATCCACCACGTGGTGCTGGTCGGCGGCTCGACCCGGATGCCCATGGTGGTCGAGTTCGTCAAGCAGCTCACCGGCGGCAAGGAGCCCCACAAGGGGGTCAACCCGGACGAGGTCGTGGCCGTCGGCGCCGCCCTCCAGGCGGGCGTGCTCAAGGGTGAGGTCAAGGACATCCTGCTGCTCGACGTGACCCCGCTGTCGCTGGGCATCGAGACCAAGGGCGGGGTGATGACCAAGCTCATCGAGCGCAACACCACCATCCCGACCCGCCGCTCGGAGGTGTTCACCACCGCCGACGACGGCCAGTCCGAGGTCGACGTCAAGGTCTTCCAGGGCGAGCGCGAGATGACCTACGGCAACAAGCTGCTTGGCAACTTCCAGCTGGTCGGCATCCCGCCGGCGCCCCGGGGCGTGCCCCAGGTCGAGGTCACCTTCGACATCGACGCCAACGGCATCGTGAACGTGTCGGCCAAGGACCGCGGCACCGGCAAGGAGCAGTCGATGACCATCACGGGCGGCACGGCGCTGCCCAAGGACGACATCGACCGCATGGTCCGCGAGGCCGAGCAGTACGCCGAGGAGGACCGGCGCCGGCGCGAGGCCGCCGAGGCCAAGAACCGGGCCGAGCAGCTCGTCTACCAGACCGAGAAGAGCCTCAAGGACTACGGCGACAAGATCTCCGACGAGGACCGGTCCACTGTCGAGTCGGCACTGACCAACCTGAAGGAGAAGCTCGCCGGGGACGACACCGTCGCCATCACCTCGGCCACCGAGGCTCTCCAGCAGGCCAGCTACAAGCTGGCCGAGGCGGTCTACGCCCAGGCCCAGTCCGGCCCCGGCCAGGCCCAGCCCGGGGCGACCACCACCGCCGACCAGGGCACCACCACCCAGGGCGACGGCGACGTGGTCGACGCCGAGATCATCGACGAGGGCGACCAGGACCAGCAGAAGGGGGCATAACCCCCTCGGACCCCAGGAGGAGGCAGGACCATCATGAGTGTGTCGCGTTGGGATCCCTTCCAGGACCTGCTGGCGATCCAGGACGAGATGAACCAGGTCTTCGGCCGAGCTCGTCAGGGCCAGGCCGGTGGACGCGTGTGGGCACCGGCGCTCGACATCTCCGAGCGCAAGGACGCCTACGTGGTCACCGTCGAGGTCCCGGGCGTCAACGCCGACGACCTCGACATCACGCTGGAGGACGGGCTGCTCACCATCCAGGGCGAGCGCCAGTTCACCAGCGAGTCCTCGGAGCAGCAGTACCACCGGGTCGAGCGCCGCTACGGCAGCTTCCGCCGCTCGATCACCCTGCCCTCGCAGGTGCAGGCGGACGCGATCGAGGCCTCGTTCGAGAACGGGGTGCTCGAGGTGGTCGTGCCCAAGGCCGAGGAGGCCAAGCCGAAGAAGATCACCGTTCGCGCCGGCGGCGGCCGCCAGGAGGTTCCGGGGACCTCGACCCCGGCCGGCGACGCCTGATCCGACCATGCCACCAGGGGAGGGGAGGCGGTCACCGCCTCCCCTCTTCGCCAGAGGGGACACCGTGAAGGACACCGAGAAGCGAGACGACGAGGCGCCCGAGGCCGTCGCGGAAGGGCCCGGCGAGCAGCCCGTCGAGGAGCAGCCCACCGAGCCCACCGAGCCCGACGAGCAGGACGAGGCCGTTCCCGAGCGCGCCGACGAGGCCGCCGACTCCGAGGACGACGACGAGGTCGCCGACGACGAGGCCATCGATGAGATCGAGGCCGAAGGGGTCGAGGCCGAGGAGGACGCGATCGCGGCCGACCTGGACAAGGCCAGGGCGGAGGCCGAGAGCTACCTCGACGACCTGCGCCGGCTCCAGGCCGACTTCGACAACTACCGCAAGCGGACCCTGCGCGAGCAGACGGCCAGGGCCGCGTCCGCCTCCCAGGCGCTGGTGGCGAGGCTGCTGCCGGTGCTGGACAACTTCGAGCTGGCCGTCTCGTCGGCCGAGCGGTCGCGGGACTTCGACCGCATGCTGAAGGGCGTGGAGATGGTCTTCGGCGAACTCCGCGAGGTACTCGAGGCCGAGGGCCTTGTCCGGATCGAGGCCGAGGGCAAGCCCTTCGACCCCGAGCGCCACGAGGCCGTGATCGCCGTCGAGGAGCAGGACACCGAGCCGGGCATGGTCGTCGACATCGTCAGGGCCGGCTACGAGCTGCGGGGCAAGGTCCTGCGCCCCGCCATGGTGAAGGTCGCGAAGTAGCGGATGAACAACTCCGAGTACCTGGAGCGGGACTTCTACGCCGACCTCGGCGTGTCCAAGGACGCGTCGGCGGCCGACATCAAGAAGTCCTACCGGAAGCTCGCCCAGAAGCACCACCCGGACGCCAACAAGGGTGACAAGGCCTCCGAGGAGCGCTTCAAGGAGGTCGGGCGGGCCTATGCCGTGCTGTCCGACCCCAAGAAGCGGGCCGAGTACGACGAGGCCCGGCGGCTGCTGGCCTCTGGCGGGTTCGGGGGCGGCTTCGGCGGCTTCCCGGGCGGCGGGG
>DATENJ010000685.1:0-4053 GCA_035275125.1 Actinomycetes bacterium
GCGCCCGGCCGACCGCGGTCCGGGCGCCCGACACGATCACAGCTTCCTTCATCTCATCGATCCCTTCAGTTGCGGATCACCTTGCCGGTCATCAGAAAGCCCTGGATCCGCTCCATCGTCCTGGGCTCGCGGAGCAGGGCCAGGAACGCGTCACGCTCCAGGTCGAGGATGTGCTGCTCGGTGACCCACTGGCCGAGCGACAGCTCGCCGCCGCACAGGACCCGGGCCAGGTGGCGGGCGACCACGCCGTCGTGGTCGCTGGCCTGGCCGGCCCACTGGAGGGTCTGCACGCCAAGCTCAAGGGCGGCCAGGACGGGCAGCCCGGCGGCGTAGATCGACGCCTCCCTGGCCGGGGGCCGGTAGGCGTCGGCCAGGTCGAGGACCTCCCGCCTGGCCGCGGCCAGCTGGTGCTCGGCGTTGAGCACGATCACGTCGTGCTCCTCCAGGAACCCCAGCTCCTGGGCCTCGACGGCCGAGGTGGCCACCTTGGCCAGCCCGATGGTCTCGAACACCCGCTGCACGAACGGCAGCGCCGGGGCGTCGGGGGCGGCCCGCACGGCCGGGGCCACGACCCGGCGCAGCAGCTCCTTGCAGCCGCCGCCGGCCGGGACGATGCCGACGCCCACCTCGACCAGCCCGATGTAGGTCTCGAGGGCGGCCACCACCCGGTCGGCGTGGAGCACGATCTCGGCCCCGCCTCCCAGCGTCTGGCCGTGGGGGGCCGCGACCACCGGCCGGGGGGCGTGGCGGAAGCCCATGAGCACCTGCTGGAGGCCCTCAACGGCCGCGACCACCTGGTCGTGCTGCCCCTGGTAGGCGGCCATGCCGACCTCGCCCAGGTTGGCGCCGACGCAGAAGTTCCGGGCCTGGTTGGCGATCACCATCCCGGCCCAGCGGCCGCTCTCCAGCTCCTCGAGCGCCCGGGCCCCGAGCTCGACCACGGCGGCGTCGATCGCGCTGGCCGGGGCGTGGAGCTCGAAGCAGAGCACCCCGTCGCTCAGGTCGACCAGGCTGGCCGAGGCGTTGCCGGCCACCTCGGCCCCGCCCTCCTTCAGCCGGTCGAGGTCGATGACCTCGGGGTCGGCCGGGACGGGCACGTAGTCGCGGGTCAGGGGGCTGTAGACCTGCCCGTCCCGGTAGAAGGCCTGGTGCCCGGCGGCCAGCATCTCGGTCACCCAGGCCGGCACCTCGATGCCGAGGGCCTCCATGCGGCTCACCCCGTCGGCCACCCCGATGGCGTCCCAGGCCCGGAACGGCCCCAGCTCGTAGCCGAAGCCCCACTCGACGGCGTGGTCGACCTCGACCAGCGAGTCGGCGATCTCCGGCACCCGGCGGGCGGCGTAGGCCAGCGACGGCAGCAGGGTGTCGCGCAGGTAGCGGGCCCCACGGTCCTCGTCGGCCTTGTCGAGCAGGAAGCGCAGGCGGGCCCCGAGGTCGTCGCGGTCGCGGGCGGCGGCGACGATCGGCAGGTCCGGCCTGGCCGCCGGCCGGTACTCGAGGGTTTCCAGGTCGAGCACGTCGAACACCGTCTGGCCGTCGCGCCTGCCGCGGCGGTAGAAGCCGCCGCCGGTCTTGTTGCCGAGCCGGCGCGCCTCCAGCATCCGCTTGAGCGGTTCGGGGGCCGGCAGGACGTCACGCTCCTCGTCGCCGGGGGCCAGCTCGTAGAGGTTGCCGGCCACCCCGACCATCACGTCCAGGCCGACCTGGTCGAACAGCCGGAAGGTGGCCGTCTTGGGCCGGCCCACCAGCGGCCCGGTGAGGGCGTCGACCTCCTCGATCGAGTAGCCGTGCTCGAGGGCGTAGCGGATGTCGTGCATGCTGGCGAAGCTGCCGAGACGGTTGGCGATGAAGTTGGGGGTGTCCCTGGCCACCACCGCGCCCTTGCCCAGGACCCGCTCCACGAACGCCCGCATGCCCTCCAGCACCTCGGGGTCGGTGTCGGCGGTACCGATCAGCTCGACCAGCTTGAGGTAGCGGGGCGGGTTGAAGAAATGGGTGCCGAGGAACCGGCGCCGGAAGTCGTCCGAGCGGCCCTCGGCCACGCTGTGCAGCGGCAGCCCCGAGGTGTTGGAGCTGACCACCGCCTCCGGGCCGACGGTCTTCTCGACCCGGGCCAGCAGCTCCTGCTTGGGCTCCAGCCGCTCCACGACGGCCTCGACGACCCAGTCGGCGTCGGCGAGCCGCTCGAAGTCCTCCTCGAAGGTCCCGAGGCGGATGCGGTCGGCCAGCCTCGGGCTGGCCAGGGCGGCCGGGCGTGCGGCCAGCATCCGCTCGAAACCCCCCTTGACGGCCTCGCGGTCCAGGTCGAGCAGGTCGACGGCCAGGCCGGCGTTGGCGGCGTGGGCGGCGATGGCCGCCCCCATGGTCCCGGCACCGAGCACGGCCACGCGACGGATGTCGTTGGTCAAGGACGCACCTCCAGGAGATCGGCGTTCCGAGGGTACGCTCGAAGGGGATCGCACCCAGCGGAGGGAACCCGGCCATGAGCGAGCACAACCCGGCGTCCGCCGACTTCTACCGGATCGACGACCTCCTGAGCGACGGCGAGCGCGAGGTCCGGGACCGGGTCAGGGCCTTCTGCGACAAGGAGGTCACCCCGGTCATCAACGACTACTGGGAGCGGGCCGAGTTCCCCTTCGAGCTGGTGCCGAAGCTGGCCGCCCTCAACCTGGCCGGCGGCACCATCGAGGGCTACGGTTGCCCGGGGCTGACCACGGTGGCCACCGGCCTGGTCGGCATGGAGCTGGGCCGGGGCGACGGCAGCATCTGCACCTTCTTCGGGGTCCACTCGGGCCTGGCCATGACCTCGATCGCCCTGCTCGGCTCCGAGGAGCAGAAGCAGCGGTGGCTCCCGCCCATGGCCCGGATGGAGCAGATCGGTGCCTTCGGCCTGACCGAGCCCGACCATGGCTCGGACGCGGTCGCGCTCGAGACCAGCGCCCGCCGCGACGGCGACCACTGGGTGCTGGACGGGGCCAAGCGCTGGATCGGCAACGCCTCCTTCGCCGACCTGGTGATCGTCTGGGCCCGCGACGACGACGGCAAGGTCGGCGGGTTCGTGGTCGAGAAGGGCACCCCCGGGTACGCGGCCAGCGTGATGTCCGGCAAGACGGCCAAGCGGGCCGTCTGGCAGGCCGAGATCACCCTGGACGGTGTGCGGGTCCCGGCCGGCAACCGCCTGGCCCAGTCGCGCGGTTTCGGCGACACCGCCCGGGTACTCACCGCCACCCGCTCCGGGGTCGCCTGGGAGGCGGCCGGTCACGCACTGGCCGCCTACGAGGCCGCCCTCGCCTATGTCAGGGAGCGCGAGCAGTTCGGCACCCCGCTGGCCAGCTTCCAGCTCGTCCAGTACCGGCTGGCCAAGATGCTGGCCGAGGTGACCACCATGCAGCTGCTCTGCCTGCGCCTGGCCCAGCTCACCGAGGCCGGCCAGATGACGGCCGGGATGGCGTCGCTGGCCAAGATGAACAACGCCGCCAAGGCCCGCCAGGTGGTCGCCGACGCCCGCGACGTCCTCGGCGGCAACGGCATCCTGCTCGAGAACCACGTCGCCCGCCACCACGCCGACATGGAGGCCGTCTACACCTACGAGGGCACCGACGCCATCCAGAGCCTGATCGTGGGCCGCGAGATCACCGGCGAGAGCGCCTTCACGAACCGCTGATCCGCCGCCCGGTGTCGCGGATCGCCTTCAGCATGGCCCGGGTCGCCGGGGCCTGATCGCCGCGGCGGGTGGCCGCCACCACCTGGCGGTGCAGGCCCTGGCCGGCCAGCGGGCGGACCACCAGGTCGTCGCGGGGCACGGACAGGGCCAGCCGGGGCAGCAGCGTGATCCCGGCCCCGGCCGCCACCATCCCCTGGGTGGCGTGGTAGTCGTCGGTGGGGAACTCGACGCCGACCCTGGGCTCGAACCCGGCCGCGTGGCAGGCCCGCACGATAGTCGCCCGGTCCGAGCAGCCGGGGCCGCCGCCAAGGACCCAGGGCTCCGCGGCCAGGTCGGCCAGGCGCAGGGCCCGCCGGGGGGCCAGGGGATGGCCGGCGGGGAGCACGGCC
>DATENJ010000686.1:0-26718 GCA_035275125.1 Actinomycetes bacterium
CAAGGGCTTCGGCCGAGGTGACGGCCTCCAGCAGCCGCATCGCCAGCTTCGGGTGGGTGGCCTGCCGGAAGATGCCGTACACCATGCCGCCGGCAAGCGTCGCCGGCGCCCCCCGTGGGCCGCCAGGGACCGGGGCGAACCCGAAGTGGTCCCACAGCTCGGACAGCAGCAGGCCAGCGGCCTTGGCGAGACGGGGGCCCTCGTAGCTGCCGCCCAGGCAGATGGCCGCCGAGCCATGGGCGAGCAGGCGGATCGGCCGGTCCCACTCGAAGGCCACCACCTCGACGGGCATCACCTCGTCCAGCACCAGCTCGCGCAGGAGCGTGAGGGCTTCGATGGTGGCCGGGCCGTCAAGGACGACCACACCGTCCTCGAGCACGGCCGCCCGGTTGGACGCCAGCAACGCCAGCAGGACGTAGGTGGTGGCCTCCCCAGCCTTCGAGCCACCGGGCAGCACCACCGGACGACTGTCCGGCCCGCCGGCCTTGGCCAGGGCGCGGCCGGCGGCCAGCAGCTCGGCCCAGGTCGCGGGCGGCTCCAGCCCGAGCTCTTCCAGGGGGGCCCGTCGATACCAGAGGCCGGCGACGTCGGCCTCCGCGTGGACGGCGAACGTGCGCCCCTGGGTACGGCCCATCGCCGTCAGCGGCGCCAGGAAGTCCAGCTCGTATTCCGTGGCCACCCAGGCCTCGTCCAGCTCCTCCAGGGGCGCCAGGAACCCGGCGGCGGTGAACTCGGGCACCCAGACCGAGTCGAGGACGGCCAGGTCGGGACCGAGGCCCTCGGCGACCGCGTGGGTCAGCGCGTGATGGAGCTCCTGCAGCTCCACCGTGGCCACGCTGAGCCTCGTGTCGGCCGGCGCGGCCCGTCGGATCAGCCCCTCCCAGGGTCCCTCGGGGACGATCACCCGCAGCTCCGGACCGCCCCGGTGACCATGGACCCAGTGCGGGTTCACGAACGTCCCCCGCCGGCGGTGGCGGATGACCACGCCCTCGGTGGCCAGCTCCGACAGCGCCCGGGTGACCGGCGTCCGGCTGATCCCGTACCGTTCGCACAGCTGGTGCTCGGTCGGGAGGCGTCCATCCAGCCCGTAGTCGCCTTCGAGGATCTCCTCGATCAGGAGCGTCTTGAGCTGGAAATACACCGGTATGGGCAGCTTGGGATCGATCGCCATGGCACTCCCCCGCCAAGACTGTATCGCTTGACGTCGTCGGTCACCGGCTCGTGTAGCCGCCGTCGGCGACGAGGACCGAGCCGGTGATGAACGAGGCCTGCGGCGAGAGCAGGAACGCGATCGCGGCGGCGATCTCGGCCGGGGTGCCGAGCCGGCCGAGCGGCACCTCGGCGGCGGCCTGCTCGGCCGGCTCGCCGAGCAGGCGCTGCTCTGTCTCGAGCATCGGCGTGCGGGTCGCTCCGGGCGCGACCGCGTTGAAGCGGACGCCCTTGGCCGCGTACTCCAGGGCGAGGACGCGCATGAGCTGGATCACGCCCGCCTTGCTGGCGCCGTAGGCCGAAAGGTCCGGGTGCCCGACGATGCCGAGCTCGGAGGCGGTGGCCACGAACGCGCCCCGGCCCGAGCGGGCGAGCACCGGGGCGGTCGCCTGGGCCAGGAGATAGACGCCGCGGAGGTTGACCCGCATGACCGCGTCCCAGCGCTCCGGCGTGGTCTCGGCGAGCGGGCCGGTGAAGGCGACACCGGCGTTGGCGACCACGGCATCCGCGCGGCCCGTGCGCGCGACCACGTCCGCGACCGCCTGCGCGACCACGTCGTCCTCGGCCACGTCGGCCTGCATGGCGTGGACGGCGGGCCGCCGGTCGAACCGGGCGAGCCCGGCCGCGTCGCGGTCAAGGGCGAACACCTCGTAGCCCTGCTCGGCGAGCAGGTCAACGGTCGCCGCCCCGATCCCCGAGGCGGCACCGGTCACGATCGCGACCGCGCCCTGGTTCGACGCCGTCATGCGCCCCCCTCCTCTCAGATCCCGCGGAGCTGGCCGCCGCTGACGTTGAGCACCGCCCCGCTGACCCAGTCGCCCGACACATCGAGGAGGTAGCGCACGGCGTGGGCGGTGGGCGCCGGGCCGACCAGGCCGAGCGGGAAGTGGGCGAGCACGTCCGCGCGCTCGTCGTCGGCCATCGGCGTGCCGGTGGTGCCCGTCGCGCCCGGCGTGATCGCGTTGACGCGGATGCCGAACCGCTCGACCTGGGCGGCGAGCCCGACCGTGAGGCCCAGCAGGCCAGCCTTGGCCGCCGCGTACGCCGGCGAGTAGCGGTCGCTGCCGACGCGTGCGGCCAGCGAGCTGATGAAGACGACCTTGCCGAAGCCCTGTGCCGTCATCGCGGGCAGGACCGCGCGCGTGCACCACCACCCGCCGCTGAGGTTGACGTCGACGAGCCGGCGCCAGTGCTGCTCGTCCATCTCAAGGGCGCTGCGCACGGGCGCGTCGATCCCGGCGTTGTTGACCAGGGCATGCACCGCGCCGAAGCGGGTCGCCGTCTCGTCCGCGAGCCGCTTGGCCGCCGCGGGGTCGGCGATGTCCACCAGGCAGGCCTCGGCGTCCCCCCCGCCGTCGCGCAACCGGCTCGCGACCTCGTCGGCCGCGTCGAGGTCAAGGTCGGCGAGCATGACGCGGGCGCCGTGGCCCGCCAGCAGTGTGGCGATCTCGGCGCCGATGCCGCGGGCGGCGCCGGTGACGATCGTGCACAGGCCGTCGAGGCCGGCGGGGCGGGCGTCGGATGTCACGGTTGCCTCCTCGTACTGCTCGGTCGGCGGACATGGCGCAGGTGGCTGCGGGTCATGACGGCGGCCAGGACGGCGAACAGCGCGCTCGCGATGAGCGGCATGGTTGCCGCGTCGAGCGGGCCGATGAGGATGCCGTTGGCGAGGAACCCCACGGCGCCGCCGGCGATCATCGCGGCCGTGAGGTACGAGAACGCCTCGGCACGCTGGCTCGTGCCGCCGAGCCGGGCCTCGAACTCGGCCGCGGCGATCCCGTTGAGGGGCACGAACGCGAGCGGGGCGATCACCAGAGCGAACGCGTAGGCGACGGCGCCAGGCGCGAGCGCGCTCGGCACGACCAGCACGGCGAACGCGAGCAGCAGGAGCGCCGCGGTCAGCCGGGCGGGCCGTCTCGGCGACGGCCGGAGGCTGATGGCCAGGCCGCCGAGACAGCTCCCCACCGCGAACACGGCCAGGTACCAGCCACCCGCGCTCGCGGGCAGGTGGTACTGGTCCATGCGCTGTGGGATGTTCGCCTCGACGAGGGCGAAGCCGAGGGTCAGAAGGAAGGTCAGGCCCGCGATGCCGGCGAGGTCGGGCCGGCGCATCGGGTGGGTCCGTGGCGTCGGCACCGGCCGGATCGTGCCGACCGAGCGCAGGCCGACCGCGGCCAGCCCGGCCACGACCGCCATCGCGGCCAGGCAGAGCCGGGCATCGCCGAGCACGGCGAGCACGCCGGCGAGCAGCGGCCCGACGACAAAGGTGACCTCCGTGACGAGGGACTCCGTCATGTGCGAGCGCCGCAGCTGGGCGGCTGGCACCACCACCGTGAGCATGGCGCGCAGCCCCGACCAGGTGCCGGCGTTGGCCCAGCCGTTGAGCAGGCAGAGCACGTACAGCGTCCACACCGGCCAGTCCAGCTCCAGGACGACCAGGAGCAGCGTGAACGCGGCCACCAGCACGAGGTTGTTGCGCTGGAGCGCGCCGCGCAGCTCGTGGCGGTCGAGCAGGCGGCCGCGCAGCGGCGCGCAGAGCCCCGCGCACAGGGTCGCCACCCCGGTCAGCCGCGCGCCGAGGGTGAGCGAGCCGTCGACGGCGGTGCCGACCACGACCAGGGCGAGTGGCGCCATGGCCATCGGCAGCCTGGCCAGGAACGACGCCAGGATCCAGCGCCGCCACGGGCGGTGCCCGAGCAGCTCCCGGAGCGTTGACCCCACCGGCTGGCCGGCGGCGACGCCGGACGCGCTCACGCCGGTCGCACGAACTGTCCGCTGCCGGGCGCGGCGAGGATCCGGCTGCCGTCGTAGATGACCTCGCCGCGGCGGATGGTCGACACGATCCGCCCCTGCAGCGTGCGCCCCTCCAACGGCGACCAGGGCTGCTTGCTGTGCAGGTCGCCGGCGTCGACCGTCCAGCTCGCGTCGAGGTCGATGAGGGTGAAGTCGGCGTCGGAACCGACCATGACCGTGCCCTTGCGTGGATAGATGCCGAACAGCCGCGCCGCGTTCGTCGAGCTGAACTTGACGAAGTCGACCAGGTCCCACTGGCGCGCGATGACGCCCTCGCTGATGAGGATGGGCAGCAGCGTCTGGGCGCCGGGCAACCCCCAGGGCGCCTCCCACAACCCCTGGTCCTTCTCCTCGCGGGAGTAGGGCGAGTGGTCCGAGGCCATGAAGTCGATCCCGCCCGACAGCACCGTCTCCCACAGCCGCTGCCTGGACGCCTCGTCGCGCAACGGCGGCTTGCACTTGGCGTAGGCGCCCAGCTCGTCGAGCGTCCCGGTGTTGAGCAGCAGGTAGTGGCCGCAGGTCTCGGAGGTCACGCGCACCCCGGCCGCGCGCGCCTCGGCGATCAGCTCGGCCCCCTCGGGGACGCTCATGTGCACGATGTGCAGGCGCGCGCCCGACTCCTTGGCCAGCAGGATGGCCCGGTGGATCGCCTCCAGCTCACTGAACGGGGGGCGGCCGTCGGCGATCGAGCGGCCGTCGGTGCGGCCGGCCGCCTTGACGCGCTCGGTCGCGTGGTGGGTGAGGGCGTCACTCTCGGCGTGGACGCCGACGATCGCGTCGATCCGCGCCGCCTCGCGCATCCCATCCAGCAGCGCGCCGTCGTCGACCCACGGATAGTCGGCGCCGGCGTCGAGCATGAAGCCCTTGAAGGCCACCGCGCCCAGGCCCTTGAGGGTGGCGAGCTGGTCGACGTTGCCGGGCAGCAGGGCGCCCCAGAGACCGAAGTCGACCACGCTCTTGGAGCTCGCGACGGTCTTCTTCAGCTCGAAGCTGGCCTCGTCGGCGACCGGCGGGATACTCAGCGGGTGCTCAAGGGTTGTCGTGACGCCACCGGCCGCGCAGCTCATGGAGCCGTGGTAGAAGTCCTCGCGGTGGGTGAACCAGCCCGGCTCCCAGAAGTGCGTGTGGCAGTCGATCCCGCCTGGGATGAGCAGCAGCCCGGCGGCGTCGATGTGGCGCGCGGCGGCGGGCGCCGGCTGCGACGCGTCGAGCAGGGAGTGGCAGATGCCGCCGGCCACGCAGACGGTGGCGTGCAGGACGCCGTAGTCGGTGGCGACGGTTGCGCCTTCGATGACGAGGTCGATCTCGGACATTCTTCCCCCCAGGGGTGACCAGGCGACCGGACGGCCGCGAGCGGGGTGGCACGCGGTTACAGCTCGGAGTCGCCGAACAGCCGGAGCTCCATGCCGGAGATGTGGGCCTCCATGAGGCGCTCGGCGGTCGCGCCGTCGCCGTCCGAGATCGCCGCGACGATCTCGCCGTGCTCGCGCAGGTAGCGGTCGCGGATGCCCTCGTCGGCCATGGTCGCCCGGTTCGCGAGCAGCCACAGGGGGTGGTTGCCCACGTCGACCAGCTGGCGGACCGTCTCGGTCAGGAAGGGGTTGCCGGACAGGCTCGCCAGGACCCGGTGGAAGTCCAGGCCGTTCTCGACGAACGCCCTGACCCGCTCCGGGGAGCGGGAGAACTCCGACCCCTCGTCGATGATCTCCGTGAGGCGATGGAGCAGCGCCTGGTCGCCGCGCTCGGCGACGTGCTTGGCGATCCGGGGCTCGACGATGCGCCGGGCGACGAGCAGCTCGCGCGGGTCGGAATCCAGCGGCAGGCTGTGGCCCCTGGGAAGGAACCCGGGCCCGACGTAGGCGCCGTCTCCCACCCGCACCTCGACGCACCCGACCATCTCGAGGGCCAACAGCGCCTCGCGCATCGTGGCGCGGCTCACCCCGGTCATCTGGGCCAGCTCACGCTCAGGTGGGAGCCGGTCGCCTTCGGTGAACCCGCCGGCGGTCATCGCCTGGAGCAGGCTGTGCGCGATCTGGAGGTAGCGGCGGCTGGATGAGAGGTCGCCGTAGAGGCTGGCGTCGTTGAGCTCTGACAGGTTCAGCACATTCGATATGGTAGGTCTCCTTTCGTCGGGCTGCCATCGCTGGGCGCCGGCGTTCATGGCCCCTCACCTGCCCAGACGGCACCGTCCGGCCAGCGGTGGGCGTCGATCGACCCGGGCCGCATCAGCGTGCTGAACCCGGGCGCGGCAGGCGCGAGGTAGCGGCCGTGCGTGAGCGCCACCGGGTCGACGAAGTGCTCGTGGAGATGGCCGACGTGCTCGACGACACGCGCGTCAAGGTCCCCGCCGAGCGCGACGTAGTCGAACATCGACAGGTGCTGGACCATCTCGCAGAGGCCGACGCCGCCCGCATGGGGACACACCGGCAGGCCGAACTTGGCCGCCAGCAGGATGATCGCCACGTTCTCGTTGACGCCGGCCACCCGGGCCGCGTCGATCTGCACGACATCGACGCCCCCGAGCGCCATGAGCTGCTTGAAGACGATGCGGTTCTGGACATGCTCGCCGGTCGCGATCGGGACCGGCGCGACCGCCGAACGGATCGCGGCGTGTCCCATGACGTCGTCGGGGCTGGTCGGCTCCTCCACCCAGAACAGGTCGAACTCGGCCAGTCTGCGGATCCAGTCGACGGCGTCGTCGACGCCCCACACCTGGTTCGCGTCGACGGCCAGCCGCCTGCCGGGACCGATCACCTCTCTGGCGATCCGGCAGCGCCGCACGTCGTCGTCGACGCTTCCGCCGACCTTGAGCTTGACCAGGTCGAAGCCGTCGGTGACCGCCTCGGCGCAGAGCCGCGCCAGCTTGTCGTCCGAGTAGCCGAGCCAGCCGGGCGAGGTCGCGTACGCGGGCACGCCCTCGGCCAGCAGCCGCTCGGCGCGCTCCACCCGGGTCGGGGCCGCGCGCTGCAGCAGGTCGAGTGCCTCGTCCGCGTCGAGCACGTCGCGCAGGTGCCGGAAGTCGACCAGGTCGACGAGGGCCGCCGGCTCCAGGTCCGACAGTGCCCGCCACAGCGGCCTGCCCTCGATTCGGGCGCGCAGGTCCCATGCCGCGTTGACGACGGCGCCGATCGCCATGTGCATGACGCCCTTCTCCGGCCCGAGCCAGCGGAGCTGGCTGTCGTACAGCAGCCGGCGGGAGAACTCGCCCATGTCGCCGAGCAGCTCGTCGACCGGCGTGCCGACGACCCCGGCTTCGAGCGCCCGGATGGCTTCGACCACCACCTCGTTGCCGCGGCCGATCGTGAACGCGAACGCCTGGCCGCTGTGCCCGTCGCCGGTCGAGAGGGTGACGTACGCGGCCGAGTAGTCGGGCGCCGGGTTCATCGCGTCGCTCCCGTCGAGCTCCCGTGAGGTCGGGAACCGCACGTCGACGGGTTGCATGCCCACGATCCGGTCGCTCATCGGGAGCTTCCCGGGACGGCGGGCGCGGGCTGAAGGGCCGCCCTGGCGAGCCGCAGCGAGCGGACGCCGGCGCGAGGGACCCGCCGCCCGTCGAGCCAGACGTCGGCGACATCGGTGACGGCGCCGATGTCGGTGAGCGGGTCGCCGTTGACGACCAGGACGTCGGCCAGCTTCCCCGGTTCCAGACTGCCGACGCTGTCGGCCACCCCGCACACCCTGGCCGCGCGGATGGTCGCGGCCGCGAGCGCGCTCGCCGGGGCCATGCCGACGTCCACCGCCAGGCGCAGGCCATGGTCGAGGTGGCCGAACTGGGTGTCGAACGGGCCGGCGTCGGAGCTGATCGCCATGCTGTCCTCGGCGCCGTCGCGCAGCAGCCGCTCGAAGATGCCGGCCTTCATCTCGAAGTGCTCCTCGAGCAGGTCGCGCATCGCGCTGTCCTCCGCGCTCAGCGGCTCGCCGGCCGCGAGCTGCTCGCGGAGCTGCAGGAGTGTCTCGTACCCGCCGGCCTGCATCGTGTAGCTCAGCCAGGTACCCGACTCGAGCAGCTGCTCGGTGATCTTCGGGTCGTAGGTCATCTGGCCGCTGGCCGCGATGCCCGAGCCGTACCTGGTCATCGGGCTGCGGGTGAGGAACTCACCGTGCTCGATGCAGTCAAGGCCGGCCTCGATCGCCCTGGTCATGGAGTCCGCGGCGCGGGCGTGCGCGGTCGTCAGCCGCTCCAGCTCGTGCGCCGCCTCGACCGCGCTGCGCAGCTCTGGGACGGTGAACGACGCCAGGTAGGGGATGTTGCCGCCGGTGCCGCCGCCCGACGCCATGATCTTGATGTGGTCGGCGCCGTCGGCGACGAGCCGCCGGACCGCGGCGCGGATCTCGACCTCGCTGTCAGCGACGCCGTTGCACCAGTGGAAGTGGCCGGCCGAGTGCGTCACCGGACGACCGCTCAGCAGCATCCGCGGCGCCAGGTAGTAGCCACGGTCGGCGCCCTCCCTGACCAGGAATGGGATGCGGTCCTTGCCGCCGTTGTCGCGGATCGTGGTGACGCCCGACTCCAGGTGCAGCCGAAGCTGCTGGACGGCGACAAGCGCCATCAGCTCGTCGCCGTCCAGCAGCATCGCCTCGTAGGTGCGCCGGTCGCCGGCGAGGGTGACGTGGCAGTGCGCGTCGACCAGCCCGGGCAGCACCGTCGCGTCGCCGTAGTCGACGACCTGGACGTCGCCGGGATCTTGCTCTTCCGGACCGCGGACCCGCCGCACGACACCGTCGGCGATCTCGACGGTGCCGTTGGCGACGACGGTGTTGTCGCCGTCCGCGGTGAAGACCCGCGCCGCGCGGATTCCCAGGACCTCAGCCATGACCGCACCACTTCCTCGAAGGCGGCGGGCACCGGCGCCCGCGTTGCGCTGGTTGGATCATTCCCGTGCGTTCGACGAGTAGTAGGGCGTCAGCCCGGCTGGGCCGAGGTAGCTCTGGTAGACGGCCGGGAGGTGCCGGGCGACGACCTCGGCGAGCGCGCGGCGTCGCTGCTCGGCGGCGCTGGGCGCGCCCGCCATGCGCTCGGCCAGGGCGGCGTTCGTCTCCTCGCGGTCGAGCAGGAAGCGGCCGCCGTCGTAGACGACCCGCCCGCCGACCAGCACGGTCTGGACGTGACGGGCCTTGCCCCGCCGCACCAGCGCCTCGACGGCCGGGACGGCGGCGTCCAGGTACGGGCCGGCGAGCCGCTCCCAGTCCAGCACCACCAGGTCGGCGGCCAGGCCCGGCTCCAGGCGCCCGACCCGGTCCGCGAACCCGGTCGTGCCGGCGCCCCCCTCGGTCGCCAGGCGCAGCACCTGCGCGGCGCTCGGCACCTGGGCCGGGTCGAGCCCGGGCCGGCGGTGGACGCTCAGCACCATGCGGAGCTCCTGGAGCATGTCGCGGTCGTCGTTGACCCCCGCCTCGTCCATGCCGAGGCCGACGCGCACCCCGTGGTCCAGCATCGCCATGAGCGGGGCGATCCCACTGCGCAGGCGGAGATTCGAGCTGCAGTTGTGGCACACCCGCGTGCCGGTGCGGCCGAGCAGCGCGATGTCGGCGTCGCCGACCCAGACCGCGTGCCCGAGCGTGAGCAGGGGCCCGAGCAGGCCCAGCTCGGCCAGGTGCTCGACCGCGCTCGCGCCCGACCGCCGCCGCGCGTACTCGCGCTGGTAGGCCGTCTCCACCAGGTGCATGTGCAGCGGCGCGCCGGAGCGCCAGGACAGCTCGCGCAGCTCCATCAGGATCGTGTCGCTGCACCAGTGCAGGTTGGCGGGGGCGAGCTGCACCGCAACGGTCGGCTGGTCGGCGTACTCGCGGCGCAGCCGCTCGAACACCTCGAAGCTCTGCTCGGCGCTGATCTCACCGGTCGCGAGGAGGGTGCGCAGCTGGGCGCCGTCGGCGGCGGGCAGCCTCGCCGCGAAGCTCGCGTCGTCCTCGTGGGCGAGGAAGTTCTGGTCCCTGGTCCAGTAGGAATAGGACACACGCATGCCCAGGTCCTGGTAGGCGCCGATGATCGCCCGCGACCCTTCGAGGGTGGAGGCGACCGAGGTCCCGAGCGGCGCGGTGCGCAGGTGCTGGACGGTCGTGACCCCCGACTCGATCATCTCGAACGCCGAGTAGAGGGTGTCGAGGCGCGGGTCGACGTCGCGCTCGGCCAGGCGGGCGGCCAGCCACAGCTCCAGCGGCCCGTCCATCGAGCCGAGCTGGAGCGGGGTGAGCCCGACGTGGTGGTGGGCGTTGACGAATCCGGGAACCACCACGTACCTAGACCCGCCGTGGACGCTCGCGTCCGGGTGCAGCGCGCGCAGCTCCGCCGCCGGCCCGACCCGCTCGATCACGCCGTCGCGGATCAGGACCGCGCCGTCGTCGACGATCCACGGCTCGCCCTCGGCCGACACGCCACGGACGACAAACCGCCCGGCCACGAGCGTGACGGGTGCGCTCACGTCTGGATCCTCGGGTCGGCGAGCGCCTGGGCGATGTCCACCGCCGTGTTGGTCAGCACGTAGGCGGCACCGAGGATCATGGTGACCGCCGAGATCGCCGGGAAGTCGTTGGCCGGGATGCTCTGCGCCAGGTACGAGCCCATGCCCGGCCAGCCGAAGATCGGCTCGACCACGATGTCGCTTGCGAAGATCACGCCGAGCTGGAGCCCGGCCATGGACAACGCCGGGCCCACCGAGTTCCTGAACGAGTGCCGCAGCAGCACCTGCCGCTTGGTCAGCCCCTTGGAGTACGCGGTGCGGCTGTAGTCGGCGCCGAGGCTGTCGATGAGGCTGCCGCGCAGCACCCGGCCGACGGCCACGGCGGAGATCAGGGCGATGCAGGTGGCCGGCAGGACGAGGTGCTGGATCGCGTCCCAGGCGACGTCGACGCGCCCATCGAGCAGCGAGTCGAGCACCAGCATGCCGGTGGGGCCGGTGGGCGCGTCGCGCACGGAGGTCCGGCCGGTGCCCGGGAACCATCCCAGCTGGTTGGAGAGCACCAGGATCCCGAGCAGCGCGAGCAGGAACGGCGGCGCCGACGCGCCGGCCAGCAGCACCCCGCGCAGGACGCCCGCGCCTCGCCAGCGGGCGGCGCTCATGAGCGCGAGCACCAGACCCAGCCCCGCGGCCAGCAGGATCGCGAAGCCGATCAGCTCGACCGTTGCCGGCACCGCGGTCGCCAGGTCGGATGACACGCTCGTCCGCGTGCGGACCGAGGTGCCGAAGTCACCGCGTGTCACCCCGGCCAGGTAGCGCGCGTACTGCTCCGGCAGGGGCCGGTCGAGGCCGAGACGGTGGGCGAACTCGGCCTGCGTGCTCGCGCTCGCCTGCGGGCCGAGCAGCACCCGTACCGGGTCGACCGGGCTGAGTTGCTGGAGGAAGAACTCCATCGCCACGAGCACGAGCAGCACGGCCACCATCGAGGCCAGCCGCCTGAGGATCAACCGGGTCATCGCGCGCCCCTAGCTGTCCTGGAGGACGTCACGGAGGGCGTCCCCGGCGAGGTTGGACAGGTAGGCGAGCACGAAGATCATGGCCGCGGGCAGGACCGGGATCCACCATTTGGTGAGCAGGTAGCTCAGGTTCTGCGAGGTCATCGCGCCCAGCTCCGGGAACGGCTCCGGTGAGCCGAGGCCAAGGAACGACAGCCCGGCAAGCGTCAGGATCATGAGGCCGACGTCGAGGCTGGCCGCGACGAGCACCGGCGCGAACGTGCCCGGGAGCAGGTGCCTGAACAGCAGCTTCCGGCGCCCGCCCCCGGCAAGGCGGGCCGCCTCCATGTGCGGCCGGGCCGAGATCGCGCGGATCTCGCCGCGCACGATGCGCGCGTACAGCGGCCACCAGACCACCGCGACCGCCACGAGGGTGAGGGTGAACGAGCGGCCGAGGGCGCCCGCCACCGCGATCGCGAGCACGGGCGCCGGCAGCGCGAGGAACAGGTCCGTGCCGCGCATCAGCAGACCGTCGGGCCAGCCACCCGCGTAGCCGGCGACCAGGCCGATGGACCCGCCGATGACCACGCCGGCGGCGATCACGGCGGCGGCCGCGATCAGGCTGAGGCGGGCGCCCACGAGGATCCGCGAGAACAGGTCGCGCCCGACGGCGTCGGTCCCCGCCCAGTGCGTGGTGCTCGGCGGCTCGAGGGGTTCCCCGGAGGCGGTCGTGGTCGGGTACGGCGTCTTCCAGGAGAAGACCAGGATGAGGAGGATCAGGAGCACGAACGCGCCGAGCAGGATCACGTCCGACGAGGGCGCGCGGCGCAGGTTGAAGGTCCCGACGGGCAGCTCGCCCGGTGACTCGGCGGCGGTGCGGAACTCGGTGTTGGTC
Organism: Actinomycetes bacterium; assembly: GCA_035275125.1. Taxonomy (GTDB): domain Bacteria; phylum Actinomycetota; class CALGFH01; order CALGFH01; family CALGFH01; genus CALGFH01. Next base: position 12,288 of record DATENJ010000686.1, read on the forward strand.
ATGGCGTCAGCCCCCTTGCGCCAGGATCGGCGAGCGCCCGTCCCGGCACGGCGGCGACGAGCGCGCGCGTGTAGGCGTGCGACGACCTGGCGATCACGTCGTCCGCGGTGCCTTCCTCGACCACCTCGCCCTGGCGCATGACCACGATGCGGTCGGCGACGATCCTGGCCGCGGCCAGGTCGTGGGTGACGAACACCATGCTCAGCGACAGTTCGCGGCGCAGCCGCCCGAGCAGGTTCAGCACCGTTGCCGCCAGGGACACATCCAGTGAGCTGGTCGGCTCGTCGGCGAGCAGCACCCGCGGCGGCACGGCCACGGCGCGTGCGATCGCCACGCGCTGCGCCTGCCCTCCGGAGAGCTGGTGCGGCTTGGCGTCCACCACCTCGGCGGGCAGCCCGACCAGCCGGACGGTCTCGAGCACCTGACGCCTGGCCTGCCTGGTGTCGGCGCCGCGGGCCTTGAGGCGCTCCTCGATCAGCTCACCGACGCGCAGCCACGGCGTCAGCGACTGCCCGGCGTCCTGGAAGATCATCTGGGCGTCGCCACCACCGCCCAGCGTGACGGTGCCGGCGTCCGGCCTGATGAGGCCGGCGATCACGCGCAGCAGGGTGGACTTGCCGGAGCCGCTCTCCCCGACCAGCGCGACGCATTCGCCTGGCGCGGTGTCGAGGTCGATCCCGTGGAGCGCCCGGACCGGCTCGGTGACACGGCGCCGGGACGTGAAGGTCTTGCTGACGCCGCGGACCGAGACGGCGAAGCCGTCGGCTGTCGTGGCGACCTCACCCCAGGTGGGCAGCGCGTCGCGCCCGAGGAGGTGCTCGAGCTGGTCGATGGCGTCCTGGCGCAGGCAGGCGGTCTCGTGCCGGGACGCCGTCTCTCTGCCGGTCACCGGTTCCAGCGGTGGCGGCGCGAGCGTGCAGGCGTCCTCGCGCAGCGGGCAGCGGGGCGCGAACTGGCAGCCGGGCGGGTACTCCCCCGGTGCCGGCACGCTGCCGGCGATCGTGGGCAGCGGCCTCGTCGTGTCGACCGACAGGCTCAGTCGCGACTTCAGCAGCGACAGCGTGTACGGGTGCCGCGGCCGGCTCAGGACCTCCTCGGCCGTGCCCAGCTCGGCGAGCCGGCCCGAGTACAGGACCGCGACGCGGTCGGCGACCTCGGACGCGACCGCGAGATCGTGGGTGATGAACAGGAACGAGCAGCCGACGTCGTCACGCAGCTCGCGGATGAGGTCGAGGATCTGGCGCTGGATGGTGACGTCGAGGGCGGTGGTCGGCTCGTCCGCGATGACCAGCGCCGGGTTGCGCGCGATGGCCATCGCCAACATGAGGCGCTGGCGCTGGCCGCCCGAGAACTCGTGCGGATAGGAGCGCAGCCGGTCCTTGGCCTGACCCAGGCCGACGCGGTCGAGCAGCTCGGCCGCGTCGCGCTCCGAGCCGTCAGTGCCCGACGCCTCGGTGATCTGGCGGCCGACCCGCATCGTCGGGTTGAGCGACGACATCGGGTCCTGGAACACCGCGCCGAGGTCGCGCTTGCGGACCTCGCGCCGGGCCGCCTCGCTCGCCGAGGCCATGTCGGTGCCGCACACCCAGGCGGCGCCGCTGACCCGCGGGGCCGGCCTGGCCGGCAGCAGGCCGAGCAGGGTCAGGCCGAGCACGGTCTTGCCGGAACCGGACTCGCCGACAAGGCCGAGGATCTCGCCGCGCCGCAGCTCCAGTGAGACGCCGGCCAGCGCCCTGACCTCCTGCCTGCGGCGGAAGGTCACCCGCAGGTCGTCGACGCTCGCAAGCGAGTCCTCCAACCTCTCCCTCCCGTCGCCGTCGCGGGGTGCGAAGCTACTCGTTCCGCAGTGACGCGACCCGGATCGCGAACGGAGACACGAACTCGTGCTCCACGCCGGTCAGGCCCGGCCGGGTGACGATGACCTCTGGCCGGTCGGCGATGGGGATGAACAGGCCGCTGGCCTCATAGAGCTTGGCGGCCTGGTCGTAGAGCTTGTTCTGCTCCTCCTGGTTGACGGTCTTGGTGGCCTGGTCGAGCACCTTGTCGGCGTCGTTGCCGGTGGCCGCCTGGAAGAAGTTCAGCGGCGCCTTCTCGGTGTAGAACAGCCGCGCCCACGGGTCCGGGCTGGCGGCGTCGGACGACGCGCCGCCGAGCACGACCGCGTCGGGCCGGATGCTCGGCTTGGTGCTGTAGGAGAAGATCTCCGGCTGCGGCACCGGCCGCGAGGTCACCTCGAGCCCGGCGGTCGCCAGCGACGCCTGGATGATCTGCGCCATCGGCTGGTTGTCGGGGTCGTCGTTGGTGAAGGCGAGGTCGACCTTGCGCTGGTTGGCGGGCAGCTTGTCGACCAGCGGCTTCAGCTCCGACGGGTCGTGGGCGACGGTGTAGTGGGCGAACTCGTCGGGCATCGCCTTGGCCGGGTACATCTGCAGGGCGAGGGTCGCGTACTTGCCCCAGACCTGGTCGATGATGCGCTGGCGGTCGATCGCCGCCGCGACCGCGAGTCGCAGCTCGGGTGTGGCGAACGCCGGCGTCTTAGGGTTCAGCCACATCGTGGTGCGGTTGAAGGTCGCCTCGGTCCAGACCTTGAAGCCCTTCTGCTGGAGCCGTTCGAGGGACAAGGTCGGCGTGCCGTGGATCATCACGTCGAGCTGGCCGTTCTCGAGCTGGAGCGTCTGCGATCCGAAGTCGGGGATGATCCGGATGTTGACGGTCTCGAACCCGGCCTTGTCGTTCCAGTAGCCGTCGAACCGCTTCAGGACGTAGCCGTCGTGCTTGAACGACTCGATGGTGTACGGGCCGGAGCCGGCGTCATGGGTCTCGAGCCACTTCTGCCCGAGGTCGCCGTCGACCTCGTGCTCCTTGACGGTCTTGGGACTGATGATCTTGAGCCCGTAGCCCGAGGCCATGAACGGGATGAACGCGCTGACCGGGTGCTTCATGTGCACGATCACGGTGGTCGGGTCCGGCGCTTCGACCGTGTCGACGCCGAACGTCGCCTCGGCCGGGCCGGCGTTGATCTTCATGCGGCGCTCGAAGCTGAACTTGACCGCGGCGGCGTCGACCGGGCTGCCGTCGTGGAACTTGGCCTCCGGGCGCAGCTTGAAGGTGTAGGTGAGGCCGTCGGGCGCCTGCTCGTAGGAGGTGGCGAGCCAGGGCTCGATCACCGGCGTCGGCGCGTTCGGCGGGTGCCTGAGGAGGCCCTCGTAGGCCGCCATGATGACGGTCAGGCCCTCGTTCTCGAAGAAGATGTCCGGGTCCGGGGACTGCATGTTGAAGCTGAACGCGGTCTCCAGCGTCGAGGTGTCCGCCGCCGGCGGCTTGTTGCCGGTGCACGACGCGAGACCGAAGGCGACCGCGACGGTGATCGCCACCACCAGGAGGCGCCTGGATGCTGAGATGGACACGTCGCGTCTCCTTCGGACAGGAACCGTGCGAGCGGCGCGGTCCATCTCATTGGTCAGGCCACTGCAGGGCCAGAGGTTAGGTCAATTCACGGCGGCGTGTCAACGACGTCCCAGGGCTCAGCAGGCAAGGACACGTGCCGGGTTGGCGACAAGCAGTGCGTGGACCTGCTGGTCGGAGATCGTCGAACGGGTTCGCATCATCGGGACGACGTTGGTCAGCAGATGGTCGTAGCCCCATCCGCCGTAGCGGCGCAGCTGGCTCTTGGCGCAGACGTCCTGGGAGAGCAGGACCTGGTCGAGATGTCCGCGCTCGATGAGATCTTCGATCCAGGCGATCCGCTCGTAGTCTCGTGGGTCCCGCCAGATGTAGGCGTACGCCGCTTCGTGCACCGAGTAGTAGTGCTCGTGACCGAAGGTGTCGAACTGGACATTGAAGCCCAGGTCGACCGCGAAGTAGCGATCCTCCTGGTCGATGCCGAGGTCGATGTGACCGAGCGCGACCCGGCGTGGGTCGACGCCCTCCGCGCACAGCACCTCGACGACCTGCCTGACGTTGCCGCCGTCTCGTGAGCTCAGGTGGACCGAGATGGCCGCGCCCGTCTCATGGTGGGCGCGGGCCGCCGCCAGGAGGGACTTCAGCTCTGTCGGCCGGATCGGGTTGAAGGTCCCCACCTCGCCGATGATCCCGGCCCGGACGCCGGTGTCGTCGATCCCCTCGGTGAGGTCGCTGACGAGTCGGCGGGCGAGCTTGGGAACGTCCTCGGTCGCCAGCTCGGAGGGATGGGACGGCCCGACATACCAGCCGCAGCCGGCGACCACCTGCAGCCCGGTCTGGTGGGCGATCTGGCGCAGCCCGACCGGGTTGGGACGAATGCCGGTCGAGGTCACCTCGACGATCGTCCGGCCACCCGCGGCCCGGAACCGGGCCGCCTCCTCGGCCGCCAGGTCGACGTCGTCGAGCCGGACGTTGTCCCGCAGGACGAAGGGGTCGCGCCGCAGGAGCCCCAACGTCTCGATCCCAACCGGCCGGTCGACCAGGTCGGGCTGGGCCGAGGCGCCCGGCCAGAGTCCGGGCCAGTCGATGTCGAGCAGGAGGTGCTCGTGCATCAGGGTGACGCCAAGGTCAGCGGCGGACACCGGCCCCGTGACCGTCATCACCTGTTGCCCGTGGGCAATCGCCATTGACATTCGGATTAATTTCGGTCACGTTCCCCTCGGCGTCAAGTCGCGTCGGGGGCGACAAGGAGGGTGACCATGGGCAGGTCGCTACGGTCGGGTGCAATCGTGCTGGTGGGGATACTTCTGCTGGCGGCATGCGGGCAGGACGACGGCGGTGGCAGTGGCGGCGGCGGAAGCACGGCCCAGGACGGGCTGACACGCGTGAAGGACCGCGGCGTCTACGCGGGGTTCTTCGGGGAGGAGCCCTTCGCGTTCATCGACCAGCCCAAGGGCACCTACACCGGGCTCGACGCCGAAGTCGTGAAGTCGTGTGCCAAGAAGATCGGGGTCAAGGAGATCTTCCCGGTTCAGACCGGTTGGGACGGGCTCATCCCCGGACTGGTGGCCAAGCGCTACGACCTGATCGCCGCGGGCATGTCGACAGCGCCCAAGCGCCTCGAGGTGGCGATCGCCACCCAGCCGATGTACAAGACCGGCTCCCGGGCGATGGTCAAGAAGGGCAACCCGCTCAACATCCACAGCTGGGACGACGTGAAGAAGGCCGGCGAGACCATGGGGTACGTCACCGGCGGCCTTGAAGGCGACTCGGCCAAGAAACTGGGCGTGAAGGCCAGAGGCTACGAGTCCTTCGATGCGATGGTGCGCGACCTCAGCGTGGGCCGGCTCAATGTCATCATCACGGCCGAGATCACCCTCAAGCGCTACATCGAGAAGACCAACGCGCCCTTCGAGCTGGCGGCGCCCTGGGACTACCAGGGCCAGGAGTTCACCCCGGCGATCTACTTCAACAAGGCCGACCCGTCGCTGCGGGACGCCTTCAATGACTGCATCACCGCGATGAAGGAGGACGGGTCCCTCAAGGGCCTGATGGCGAAGTTCGGGTTCCCGACCGACGGCCTCCTCCCCGTCCAGGCGGTCCCGAGCTAGCCTCACCTGACGACCACAGCGAAGGCGATCGTTCGGCGGTGATCCAGCCATAGGCCTCTTGGACCTCGCCCGGCAGCTTCTCCCCGGCATACGGACCACGCTGCTCATCACGGTCCTGGTGATGCCGCTGGCGGTGATCGTTGCCGTCGTGGTGGCGGTCGTGCGGCTCCAGTCGGTGCCCGTGCTCGGCCGGGCGCTCGCCTTCTACGTGGACACGATCCGCTCGACGCCGCTGCTGTTCCAGCTCTTCTTCGTCTTCTACATCCTGCCGTTCGTCGGCATCCTGGTCGGCCCGTGGCCGGCGGCGGTCGGCATGCTGGTGCTCCACTTCGGCGCCTACCAGTCCGAGATCGTCCGGGCCGGCATCCGCTCGGTCCCCCAGACCAACATCGAGGCGGCCACGGTGCTCGGCATGTCAAGGACGCTCACCTACCGGCGGGTGATCGCCCCGCTGGCCGGTCGGGTGATCCTGCCGCCGATGGGCAATTCCCTGCTCGAGCTGTTGAAGGCGACGGTGGTGGTCTCGCTGGTCTCACTGCCCGACGTGATGTTCATCGGCAACGTGGTGATCGGGCAGACCTTCAAGGCCCCGGAGGTGCTGGGCCTCATCACGCTGTTCTTCATCGGCGTCGGCTATCCGGCCAACCGGCTGCTGCGGATGGTCGAACGCAAGGTGCAGCTGCCCTAGACCGGGAGGGTTCTGACGATGTGGGCGCGGATAACCGAGTACCTCCCGGCGCTGCTGCCGGCGGCACTGCGCACGGTGGTCCTGACGTTCGTCTCGATGGCGATCGCCACCGTGATCGGCGCGGTCATGGCCGCACTCGGGTACTCGCGCTCCCGGATCGTCCGCCTGGCCACCCGTCTCTATGTGGAGACCAGCCGCAACACCCCTGAGCTGGTCCAGATCTACCTGTGGTTCTTCGTCCTGCCGGCGGTCGGGATCGTGCTGTCGCCGGCCGTGGCCGGGGTCATCGCGCTCTCCTGGGCCTTCGGGGCCTACCTCACCGAGGTCGCTCGGGGCGGTATCGAGGCGGTCGAGACGACCCAGTGGGAGGCTGCCAAGGTCCTCGGGATGCCGCGTCGCCTGACCTGGCGGCGGGTGATCCTGCCCCAGGCCGCCCGCAACGTCCTGCCGGTGTGGGCAAGCTATTTCGTCTCGATGTTCAAGGCGACGGCGTTCCTGTCAGTGATCACCGTGCCCGAGCTGCTGTATGTGACCCATGAGATCGCCTCGATCAACTTCCGCTACTTCGAGCTGTTCGCCCTGGCCGGGATCCTGTACTTCCTGATGGGCTACCCGAGCCTGCTGGTCTTCGAGCGGCTCGAGCGGCGCTGGGGCAAGGCGACGCACGGCGAGGAGCACGCGCAGGTCCAGCCGATGGCGTCGGTGTGAGCCGCCGCAGTCACCACCGGGGTTCGGCGAGCTTCACCCCGGCCAGCTTGCGCATGTCGACCCGGTAGAGCTTCTGGGGCCGGCCAGCCCCCGGGCCCTGGCCCGAGCCGCTCTGGGCGGCGATCCCCTGCTCCTGCAACGAGGTGAGGATCCGGCGGGCCGTGCGGGTCGAGACCCCGTAGGCGATCGCCAGGTCTCGCGCGCCGATCTGGTCGGTGTCGAAATTGGCCAGCACGGCCGCCAGCCGGTGCAGCGAGTGCACCCCCAGGTTCAGCCGTTGACTGAGCGCGAGCAGCTCGGGCCGGGTCTCACGGATCGGCAGGGCCGAGCCGGCGACCAGATTACGCACCGTCCCGTCCGCCATCACCAGGAACACCGCGGGCTCCGGGCGAGGCTCCTCGGCCAGCTTGAGGGCCAGCTCGGCGTTCTCCTCGGCGCCCGTGGCCATCGGCCCGGTGCCGAACCCGACCACCCCTCGCCCGTCGATCAGGTCGACCAGCGTGCGCACCCCGTTGACGTCGAGCGCGTCGCGCAGCGTCCCAAGGGTCGTGTGGATCACGAAGGTGCGCTCGTCGCGCTGCGCGCACGACCCGCGGAGGAGCTCGGCGAGCCGCTCCACCTCGGCGTCCAGGTAGGCCCGGCTGGAGCTGGACAGCTCCGGCCGGGTGATGCGCAGCAGCCCGATCACGAGCTGGGTCCTCTGGGCCCGCCCGAGGTCGACGGCGGCCTGGGCTCGCTGGAGGGCACGCCGGATCGAGGAACGGGTGTGGGCGACCCGCACCGTCGGCACGCCCTGGTCCGACAGGGCCCTGGCCGCCTGGTAGAACGTCGTCAGGCAGGCCTGGGCCCGACCGTCGGCCCAGGCGGCGCCATGGAAATCGACGATCGACTGGACCAGGCTCTCCTGGTTGCGGATCTCGTCGGGGTCGCTACTGACGACCCGGGTCAGGGTCGGCGTCGGCAGGCCCAGGTCGGCGCAGGTCTCGTCGAGCACCCTGTGGTCGAACAGGTCGACGCTGATCTCCGGGACCGCCCCTCCGAACCGTGTGGCCATGATGAACAGCGCCCTGGCGAAGTCGGCGGTGGTGTGGTCGACGCAGTCAAGCGGCGGCGCCAGCTCCCCGCTGGCCCGGGCCATGGCACAGGCCATCCGGCCGGTGAACAGGATGAGCTGGGACATGGGCGCGATTCGCTGGGCCGCCTGAGGCGCCTCCTCGATCCGCTCGTACAGCTGCGGAAGGAGGAGCTGCTCGCAGCCCATCTCGGTGGCGACGTCCAGGACACCCTGGACCGACTCCTCTGGGCCAACCAGCCCAATCATCTGTCCATCGACCCGCCCTCAGGCGAGCTCCCCGGCCTGACGGCTTCGGGAGCCGCGACGATGTATTGGCCCTGATACTGCCATCAGCCACTACCGGCGTCCACACAACGGGCGCTGGCGTCCTTGCATTACGGGGTAATTTCGGCCAGACTCGGGGCCGACCTGAACTGGTCACTCGGGGAGGGTGGCCATCGCGTGCGAGGAGATGGCCGTGCTGCTCGATGACAAGTCGGTCCTCGTCACCGGGGCGTCCCGCGGCATCGGGCGCGCGATCGCGCTCGAGGCGGCCCGCCAGGGGGCCGACGTGGCCCTTGTGGCCAGGAGCGCCGACGACCTCCGGGCGGTGGCCGACGAGGTTCGGGGCAGCGGGCGGCGCGGCGTGGGCATCGTCGCCGACGTCGGGCGGCCCCGGGAGGCTCGCCGGGTCGTCCAGGAGGCGCTCGATGCCCTTGGGCGCGTCGACGTCCTGGTCAACTGCGCCGGCACCGGGATCGGGCCGGTGCCGGTCGAGGAGACCACCGACGAGCAGTGGCAGACGATCCTCGACACCAACCTCAACGGGCCATGGTGGCTGGTGCAGGCGCTGGCGCCCCATCTGACGGCTCGGGGGAGCGGGGCCATCGTCAACGTCTCCTCCCTTGGGGCCAAGTACAAGCCGGGTGCGACCTCCGCCGCCTACACCGCCTCCAAGTCGGCCCTTTCCGGTCTGACGCGCCAGCTGGCGATGCTGCTCGGCCCCAAGGGGATCCGGGTCAACGCCATCCTGCCCGGCAACACCGTGCTCGAGCGGCCGGACGCGTCCTGGGCCTCGCTGTCGGAGGAGGACAAGGAGCGGATGCTCCACGACATCCCGCTGGGGAGGTTCGGGACGCCCGAGGACCAGGCGCGGGCCGCGGTGTGGCTGGCCTCCGACTACAACACCTGGGTCACGGGCGAGAACCTTGCCGTGGCCGGCGGCGAACGGATGGGGTGAGGCGTGGAGCTTGCGTATGCGAAGGCCGACGATCGCTGGAAGCTGAATGACCTTGAGACGGTCCTGCTGGAGAGCGACCGGCTGCGGGTCGTCGTGATTCCCGGCCACGGCGGCCACGTCCAGCAGATCACCGACAAGGTGTCCGGCCACGACCTGCTGTTCGAGAACCCGCGGCGCGACCCGTACCCGCCCGTCTACGGCGAGCCCTGGAGCGCCTGGCTGGGCGGGATCGACGAGCTGATCCCGACCGGCTGGGCCAGCCGCCACCAGGGCGAGCGCTACCCGGACCACGGCGAGGTGGTCACCCGCAAGTGGACCTGTGACGTCCTCGAGCGAGGCCCGGAGGTCGCCGCCATCCGGATGTTCTGCCACGGCCTGCTGGCGCCGTTCCGGGTCGAGCGGGCGATGACCCTGGCGGCCGGCAGCGACGAGCTGCGCATGGAGCACTCGGTGACGAACCTGTGGGACCGGCCGCTCGACTTCCTCTGGGGGCTGCACGCGTCCTTCGACGGCCGCTTCGAGTACCGCATGGACCTGCCGGCCGAGACCGTCTACGAGGAGCACTACCGGGAGCGCTACTTCGACGGCGGCCCGATCCCCGAGTACCGCTGGCCCTACCGCGAGGCCGACGGCGTCCGAGCCGACATGCGCCGCCCCCAGGACGGGCCGGACATGATCCTGCACTACGCCATGGTCAAGCAGGGGTGGGCCGCCTTCACCGACCTTGACCGCGAGATCGGGGTCGCGATCGGGTTCGACCCGGAGGTCTTCCCGGTCCTCGGCCTCTGGATCCTGCGCGGTCGCGGGGGGCACAAGCTGACCTCGATCTCACCCTGGACCGGCTGGCCGGTCCGGCTGGCCGACGCCGCCGACGGCGGCCGCTGCGCCACCCTCGGGCCCGGTGAGCGCCTGACCACATCGACCCGCTGGGTCGTCTTCCGCGATCGTGACCCCGTCGTCGGCCTGACCGCCACCGGGGAGCTGGCAAGAGGCGGACCAGAGGGCGCCAGGTGACGGCCGGTCCGCTCTCGCTCGACGGCCGGGTGGCCGTCGTCACCGGCTCCGGCCAGGGGATCGGACAGGCGACGGCGGCCAAGCTGGCCGAGCGGGGCGCGGCCGTGGTGCTCAACGACCTCAGCCAGGACCGGCTCGACCAGGCGGTGGCGACGCTGACCGCGACGGGCGCCAGGGCGATCGGGGTGGTGGCCGACGCCACCGACCAGACCCAGGCGGGGTCGCTGTTCGAGCAGGCCGAGCAGCACCTTGGCCCGGTTGACGTGCTGGTCAACAACGTCGGCGGCACCTGGGGGGCGACCGGGGTGGCGCTCGAGCCCGACGACTGGGAAGCCGTCCTCCGCCTCAACCTGACCGGTCAGTACCTCTGCGCCCGGATCGCGGCCAGGTCGATGGCGGCCAGGGGCTGGGGGCGGATCATCAACGTCTCCTCGTCGGCCGGGCGGTTCCACTCGTCGTACCTGCTGCCCGGCGGCATCGCCTACGCCGCCGCCAAGGCCGGCGTGCTCGGGCTGACCAGGCAGATGGCCCACGAGCTGGCCGACCTCGGAATCCTGGTCAACGCTGTGGTGCCTGGCAACATCCTCACCGAGCAGGGCCGGGAGGACCTGGACTCGCTCGGGACCGAGATCACCGGCCGCATCCTGCGGGAGACCCTGCTCCACCGGTTCGGACGGCCCGAGGAGGTCGCCGGTGCCGTCGCGTTCCTGGCGTCGGACGCGGCGAGCTACATCTGCGGCGCCACAGTGATCGTCAACGGTGGTTGGTGTGTGGCCTGAGGTGGACCAGAGGAGGCGCAGCTGATGAGTGTTCCCGGCCGGGTAGCGGTCGTGACCGGTTCGTCAAGGGGCATCGGCCGGGCCATCGCGCTGGCGCTGGCCCGGGGCGGCGACGCCGTCGTCGTCACGGGCCGCTCCGCCGACCAGGTCCAGCAGGTCTGCGATGAGGTCGACGGGCGAGGCGGCGAGAGCCTTGCGACCGTCGGCGACCTCACCTCCCCCGATTTTGTCGACTCCATGGTGGCCACAACGCTGGAGCGCTTCGGCAAGATCGACGTGCTGGTCAACAATGTCGGCGGGACCCAGCCGGCCCCCTACGGCTCGCTGGAGGACTACGACCACCAGAGCTGGTGGAAGATCATCGACCTCAACCTGACCAGTCACTTCCTGTGCCTGCGGGCGGTCCTGCCCGAGATGGTCGAGCGCCGCTACGGCCGCATCGTCAGCGTCAGCTCGATCGCCGGGGTGGCCGGGGCGCCGTTCGCCTGGTCGCCGCCCTACTGCGCCGCCAAGGCCGGCGTGATCGGGCTCACCAAGCAGGTGGCCATCGAGTTCGGGCCCTACGGGATCCTGGCCAACGCGGTCGTCCCCTCCGACGTCGTGACCGAACGGATGGAGGAGCTCAGCACCGAGTCCGCCTACCCGGAGACCAGGGACCAGCTCCTGGAGCGCTACCGGGCCGAGCCGCTCGGCCGCCCGGCCAGGCCCGAGGAGGTCGCCGACGTGGTCGCCTTCCTGGCCTCCGACTCCGTCGGCTATGTCACCGGCACCACCGTCACCGTGACAGGGGGGAGCTACATTGCTCCGTAGCCAGACCGCCACCGACGCCCCGGCCCGCCAGCGCTTCACCGACGCGGTGGCCGTCGTCACCGGCTCCGGGCGCGGGATCGGCTTCGAGGTCGCACGGCTCCTGCTGGCCGAGGGCGCGCGGGTCGTCGTCAACGACGTCAACCCGGCCCGCCTGGACGAGGCGGTGGAACGGCTCGGTGGCGACGAGACCCGTGTCAGGCGGAGCCTCACCGACGTGACCGACCCGGCGGCGGTCGAGGCGATGCTGGCCGAGACGGTCACCGCCTTCGGGGAGGTCGACGTGCTCGTCAACGTGGTCGGCGGGTCCTACGGCGCGGTCCACATGCGCCTGCTGGAGTTCGACCTCGCCGAGTGGCGGCGGGTGCTGGAGCTGAACCTCACCTCGGTGTTCCTCTGCACCAAGGCCGTGGTCCCCTCGATGCGGCGAAAGGGCAAGGGCGCCATCGTCAACGTCTCGTCCTCCGCGGGCGTGCGGGGCGAGCCGGGCCTGTGGTCTCCCCCGTACTGCGCGGCCAAGGCGGGCGTCCAGGGACTCACCCGGCAGGTGGCCAACGAGTACGGCCACGCCGGCATCCGCGTCAACTGCGTCGCCCAGGGCGACGTGCTCTCCGAGCGCACCTACGAGTACCTGCACGGTGAGGAGCCGGGCTACTTCGAGGACGAGCAGGAAGCCCGCCGGCGCTACGAACGCTTCCCGATCCCGCGCCTCGGCGAGCCGGTGGAGGTGGCCAACGTCATCTGCTTCCTCGCCTCCGACGACGCCAGCTACGTCACCGGTGAGACCGTGCTCATCACCGGCGGATCCTACCTGGCGCCATGAGCGAGAGGACCCGGATGGTGGACCAGGAGAAGCCGGCCCCCGAGGGGACTGACCGGCCGGTGCCGGACCGGCCGCTCCCGGTGGTCGCCATGACGGCGGTCTCCAAGTCGTTCAAGTCCAAGAAGGTCCTGGACGGCGTCTCGCTCACCGTCCACCGGGGCGAGAAGCTGGTCCTCATCGGGGCCAGCGGCTCGGGCAAGACGACCCTGCTGCGCTGTCTGATCGGGCTCACCGAGGTCGATGCCGGCCGCATCGAGATCGACGGCGAGCCGATCGTCGACCGCCTGCCGGACGGCGTCAAGGTCGACCGGCACGCGGCCGAGCAGATCCTCCGCGACAAGGTCGGCATGGTGTTCCAGTCGTTCAACCTGTTCCCCCACCGGACCGCGCTGGAGAACGTCATCGAGGCCCCGGTGCACGTCCGCAAGCTCCCCCGCGACCAGGCGATCGACAAGGCCCGTGTGCTGCTCGACCGGGTCGGGATCCTGGAGCACCAGGACCAGTACCCGTCCCAGCTGTCCGGCGGCCAGCAACAGCGTGTGGCCATCGCCAGGGCGCTGGCCATGGACCCGGAGATCATCCTCTTCGACGAGATCACCTCCGCGCTGGACCCCGAGCTGACCGGCGAGGTCCTCGAGGTCATGTCCGACCTGGCCGCCAGCGGTCAGACGATGCTCAGCGTCTCCCACGAGATGGGCTTCGTCCGCGAGGTGGCCGACCGGGTCGTGTTCATGGACAAGGGCGTGATCGTCGAGGAGGGCGAGCCAGGGGCGCTGCTCGAGGCGCCCAAGGCGGAGCGCACCAAACAGTTCCTCAGCAAGGTCCTGCACGTCCCCCGGATCGACAAGGCCCAGCGGTGAGCCCCATGGGCCTGCTGGCCGACCGCGTCGCCATCGTCACCGGCTCCGGGCAGGGGATCGGGCGGGCCACGGCGCTGCTGTTCTCCCAGCAGGGAGCCCGCGTGGTCATCGCCGACATCCGCGACGACACCCGCGCCGAGACACTCCGGCAGGTCACCGAGCAGGGCGGCGACGGCATCGCCGTCCGGGCCGACGTGACCGACCCCCGGGCGGCGACCGACCTGGCGGCGGCGGCCATGGACGCCTATGGCCGCATCGATGTGCTGGTCAACAACGCCGGCACGTCCTGGGGCTCGACCGGCCTCGACGTGACCGAGGACGACTGGAACGGGATCGTCGCGCTCAACCTCACCGGGCAGTTCAACTGCGTCCGAGCGGTCGTGCCCCACATGAAGCACCGCCGCTACGGCAAGCTCGTCGGCATCGCGTCAGACGCCGGGCGCTTCCTCTCCTACGGCGCCGGCCTCCCCTACGTCGCCGCCAAGGCGGGCGTGCACGGCATGTACCGCCGCCTGGCCGAGGAGCTCGGCGGCTGGAACATCACCGCCAACGTCATCTCGCCCGGCAACGTCCTCACTGAGGAAGGCAAGGAGTACATGAAGATGCCGTCGATGCGCGGGCTGGTGCGCGACTGCCCGATGGGCCGCTGGACCGAGCCGGAGGAGCTGGCCTCCGCGGTCCTCTTCTTCGCCTCCGACCTCTCCAGCCACGTGACCGGCAGCACCGTCAGCGTCAACGGCGGCTGGCACATGCTCTGGTGACGCCATGACGACGATCAGCCTGACGACCATCATCGGCGGCGCCGGAGTCGCCGGCGAAGGCCGGGACATGGAGATCCGCAACCCGGCCGACCCTCGGGAGCTGGTCGCCGCCGGCCGCGCCAGCTCGCCTGAGCAGGCCGCGACCGCCCTGGCCGAGGCGGTCGCGGCCCGGGAGGCCTGGTCG
>DATENJ010000687.1:0-2356 GCA_035275125.1 Actinomycetes bacterium
GTGCTGGCCGCCCGCTCCAAGGAGGACCTGGCCGAGGTCGCCGCCGCCGCCCGCCGGGCCGGCGCACCCGACGCTGTCGTGGCGGTCGCCGACGTCCTGGACGAGGAGGCGGTCGAGGCGGCCGTCGCCGCCGCTGTCGACGCCACCGGCCGGCTCGACGTGGTCGTCAACGTGGCCGGCGGCCAGGGGTTCACCGCCTATGTCGCCGACACCAGGACCGAGGGCTGGGACAAGGTGCTCGGCCTCAACCTGCGCTCGGTGTTCGTCGGCTGCAAGGCGGCCATGGCCCACCTCCCGCCCGGCGGGTCGATCGTGAACGTGGCCAGCATCGCCGGGTTCACGGCCAGCCCCGGACTGGCCGCCTACGGGGCGGCCAAGGCGGGCGTGATCGCCCTCACCCGCACCCTGGCCGTCGAGGCCGCCCCGCACGGGGTGCGGGTCAACTGCCTGGCCCCGGGTTGGGTCCGGACCGAGCTCACCCGCCGGATGTGGTCGGACCCGGAGACCAGCCGGGCCCTGGTCGCCCAGATCCCTATGGGCCGCTGGGCCGACGTCGAGGAGCTGGCCGGCCCGCTGCTGCTGCTCGCCTCCGACGCCGGCAGCTACATCACCGGGACGACCCTGGTGGTCGACGGCGGGCTCCTGGCGTGACGGTGGCCGATCCCGCCTATTCTGGGCAGATGGGCGACTCGCTGCTGGACCGGGTGACCCGGCTGCCGTTCGTCATCCCCGGCGACCCGACCGGGGTGCCGGCGTCGGTGCTGCTGGCCCTCGCCCCGGTCGACGGGGCCGACGACCTGGAGCTGGTCCTGGTGCAGCGGCCCGACCACCTGCGCCAGCACGCCGGCCAGGTCGGCCTGCCCGGCGGCGCGGTCGAGCCCGGGGACGCTGACGGGGTCGCGGCCGCCCTCCGGGAGGCCCAGGAGGAGGTCGGGCTCGACCCGTCAGGGGTCCGCGTCCTTGGCAGCCTCGACCGGACCTATCTGGCCGTCTCCGACTTCGACGTGCTGCCGGTGGTCGGGGTCTGGGACGGCCTGGCCCCGCTGGTGCCGAGCCCGGACGAGGTCGCCGGGATCCTTCGCCCGACCCTGCGCCAGCTTGCCGACCCGGCCAACCACGGGACCATGCCGTTCAGCGCCATCGTTGGCGAGGAGGGGCTGGCCGCTCGTGGCATCCCCGACCTGGACAGCCCGGTGTTCTGGGCCGACGGGGTCCTGGTGTGGGGGTTCACGGCCGGCTTGCTGGTCGGGTTCCTCGACTCCCTCGGCCTCAAGGCCCCGCCCCTGCCCGCCTACTGGGGCACCCGCCCCTAGCCCCCCACCCCAAGGAGCACCCGATGTCGACCCCGCCGGCCGCGTCCAGTGGCGCCGGGACCCCGCTGGTCCTGCTGCACGCCTTCCCGCTCGACGGGCGCATGTGGGCGCCCCAGGCCGAGGCCCTGGCCGGCACCTACCAGGTGATCGTCCCCGATCTGCGGGGGTTCGGGGCCGCGAGGGACCAGGCGGTCGACGAGGCCGGCATGGACCTGCTGGCCGACGACCTGCTCCGGCTGCTGGACGACCGCGGCCTGGACCGGGTCGTGCTCGGCGGGCTGTCCCTTGGAGGCTATGTAGCCCTGGCCTTCCTGCGCCACCACGCCGACCGGGTCAGCGGGCTCGTCCTGCTCGACACCAAGGCCACGGCCGACGGCGACCAGGCACGGCAGGACCGGCTGGCCATGGCCGAGCGGGTGCTGGCCGAGGGCAACGACTTCGTGCCCGAGGTGATGCTGCCCAAGCTGCTGGGCGAGACCACCCGCGAGCACCGTCCCGAGGTGGTCTCCGAGGTCGCCACCCTCATCCGCGAGCAGACCCCGCAGGCCATCGCCGGCGCCCAGCGAGGCATGGCCGCCCGCGCCGCCACCACCGACGTGCTCGCCTCGGTCAAGGTCCCAACCCTGGTCGTCACCGGCGAGGAGGACGCCGTCACCGGACCCGAGGTCGGCCGGGACCTGGCCGCCGGTATCCCCGGGGCCCGGTTCCTGCTGGTCGAGGAGGCGGGGCACCTGGTCAATCTGGAGCAGCCGGAGATCGTGAACGAGGCCCTGCTCGACTTCCTCGCCCCCCTCTGGATCTGAGATGCTTGCGCCATGACAACTGGTCCGCCCATCTAGTACGCTCGGGCTAGTCGAGGCTCTGGTTCCCCCGGCCGGAGCCCAAGACGCGAGGGGGGCAGGGGAGGACCGGCTCCTGCCCCCTTCGCTATGCCCGGAGCCGTTCTCAGGTCGCCTCAGCCGCGGTGGCCGGTGCCCTCCTCGACCAGCTCGACCAGCACCCCGCCCAGGGCCTTGGGGTGCAGGAAGGCGATGGTGGTGCCG
>DATENJ010000688.1:0-6404 GCA_035275125.1 Actinomycetes bacterium
CGCCGACCTCGCCCATCTCGACCTACGCGGTCCCCATGACCTACGGCACACCTTCGCCACCTGGCTGGAGGACGCCGCCATCCCCTCCCGGGTGATCGATGAACTGATGGGCCATGCCAGCGGCCGGCGCGACCGCGGCGCCGGCGGCAGCCCCATGGGCCGCGTATACCGCGAGACGACCCCGGCGATGCTGGCCCGCGTAACCACCGCCTTGGACGACCGCATTGGCCATGCACTGACGGTTGCTGCGTATCTGCTGCGCGAGCGTCGGGATCCGCGGGCGGTCGACGGCGGAGAGGGCCTCTGACCTGGGGTGGAGCTGAGGGGATTTGAACCCCTGACCCCTTGCATGCCATGCAAGTGCTCTGCCAGCTGAGCTACAGCCCCGGAAGGGGTGACTATAGCGACCGACCCAGGGTGGTCGCAAAGGGTCTAGCGGATGCGGAGGTCGACCCCGAGGAGGACGAGGGGCCAGAGGAAGATGGCCAGGAGGGCGGAGAGGACGAGCTTGATCAGGTTGATGCCGATGTAGTCGTGGGCGAAGGCGATGTAGATCCCCACCAGGACGTAGATGAGGCCGAGGAGGCTGAATCTGCGGCGGATCACGTGCGCTCCTTAACCCCCCTGCCGACGACTGGCAGAGTGTGCGCCCGGGAGGACCCGCTGGGCAAACTGGGTGAAATCAGGCGGTGACCAGGCTGCCGACCTCGTCGCTGCGGGCGACGACGGGGGCGTCGCGCCAGAGGCGTTCGAGGTCGTAGTAGGCCCGCTCCTCCTCGAGGAAGACGTGGACAACGAAGTCGACGAAGTCCAGGAGGACCCAGCGCGCGTCGCGTTCGCCCTCGCGACGTAGGGGGCGGGATCCTTCGGCTCGGCAGGCGCGCTCGACCTCTTCGGCGATGGCGCGGACCTGGCGCTCGCTGTTGCCCGAGCAGATGACGAAGTAGTCGGAGATGACGAGCGGCTCGGAGACGTCGAGGACGAGGACGTCGCGGGCCTGCTTCGAGGATGCCGCCGATGCGGCGGTGAGTGCGAGGTCGAGGCTGGTCGGCAGGGGCGAGCTCCTGATGTCGGTGCGGTCTGGCACCTCTACGGTACCGAGCCGGGGAGCGGCGCGCACCTGGGAAATCTCATTGGGTACCGCTCCGGGGCGGTGGGACGGGCGCGTCGGGGCCGGGCGCGGTGCGGTACAGGGCGTGCTGCTGGATGTACCGGGCGACCCCGTCAGGCACCAGGTACTGGATGGGGGCGCCGCGGGCGACCCGGGCGCGGATGTCGCTCGAGGAGATGGCGAGGGCCGGGATGTCCATTCGGTGGACCCGGCCGGCCGCGCCCGGCACCTGGTTGACCAGGCGGTCCAGGTCGAAGCTGGGGCGGGTGGCGGCGATGAACTCGGCCAGGGCGAGGACCTGGTCGGGCTCCTTCCAGGTGAGGATCTGGAGCACGGCGTCGGCTCCGGTGATGAAGAACAGGCGGGTGTCCTCGTCCTCCTGGGCCCGGAGCCGGCGCAGGGTGTCCACGGTGTAGGTCGGGCCGTTGTGGTCGATCTCCAGCCGGCTGACCGTGAAGGCGGGGTTCGAGGCGGTGGCGATCAGCGTCATCTGGTAGCGGTCCTCGGCCGGGGTCACCCCGACCGGCTTCTGCCAGGGCCTGCCGGTGGGCACGAACACCACCGTGTCCAGGTCGAACTGCCAGCGCGCCTCCTCGGCGGCGACGAGGTGGCCATGGTGGATGGGGTCGAAGGTGCCGCCCATGACCCCGATTCGCCGGCTCATGAGGGCGGAGTGTAGCGGCCCTCCCCCATCACCCCTCTGCACTGTCGCTGGAATCGAACATCGCTGGCGGATACGCTACTGCCAAGGTCGACAGGGACGTCCCCGGACGGCGTTTCTGCTTGGATTCGTCGGGTAAGGTCTGCGCAGGTCAGCGGGGCGCCCGAGCGACCCTGCCGACAGGCCAGCCCGACCCGGGTGGAGGGAGATCGACGGATGGCGCGCATCGAGTTGCAGGATGTGTCCAAGGTCTATACCGGCGGGGTCCGGGCGGTGAACGCTCTCAGCCTGGACATCCCCGACGGTGACTTCATGGTGTTCGTCGGCCCCTCCGGCTGCGGCAAGTCCACGGCGTTGCGGATGGTGGCGGGCCTGGAGGACATCACCGAGGGTGAGGTCCGCATCGGGGACCGGGTGGTCAACGACATGCCCCCCAAGGACCGCGACATCGCCATGGTGTTCCAGAACTACGCCCTGTACCCCCACATGACGGTCGAGGACAACCTGGCCTTCGGCCTGCAGCTCCGCAAGACGCCGAAGGAGGAGCAGCGCAAGCGGGTCGCCGAGGCGGCCAAGATGCTCGCCCTAGAGCCGTTCCTCAAGCGCAAGCCGGCCGCCCTGTCCGGTGGGCAGCGCCAGCGGGTCGCAATGGGCCGGGCGATCGTGCGGAACCCGCAGGCGTACCTGATGGACGAGCCGCTGTCGAACCTGGACGCCAAGCTGCGCGTCTCGATGCGGGCCCAGCTGAGCTCGCTGCATGAGCGCCTCGGGGTCACGACCATCTATGTGACCCACGACCAGATCGAGGCCATGACCCTCGGCACCCGGGTCGCGGTCCTCAAAGACGGCGAGTTGATGCAGGTCAACACCCCCCAGAGCCTGTTCGACGCCCCCGAGAACCTGTTCGTCGCCACCTTCATCGGCAGCCCGGCGATGAACCTGGCCGATGCCAAGCTGGTCCGCGACCAGGGCCTGGCCCTGGTGTTCGCCGACTACAAGGTCCCGGTCCCCGACAGCCTCGTCTCGGGGCGTGAGGGGCTGGACCGCTATGTCGACAAGGACCTCATCATCGGCCTGCGCCCCAGCTCCCTGGAGGACGCGCAGTTCGCTCCCCAGGACTGGCCACGGATCAAGGGCGAGGTCGCGGTCACCGAGGAGCTGGGCTCAGAGGTGAACGTGATCTTCACCATCCAGAGCCCCCAGGTCCATCACGACATCATGATCGCCCGGTTCGACAAGGCCGCCAAGGACGAGGTCGAGGCCGAAGAGCTCGCCGGGGAGGGCCAGAGCCTCTGGACCGCCCGGGTCAATCCCAAGACCCAGGCCCGCGTCGGCCGCAGCGTCGACCTGGCCATCGACACCAGCGGGTTCCACTTCTTCGACAAGGACACCGGCTACGCGATCGGCCGTGTCACTGAGGGCGAAGGCGCGCGCGAGCGGCGGGAAGCGAAGTCAGACCAGGCGTGACCCGTGTTGCCTTCCTAGGGCTCGGACGGATGGGCGCCCCCATGGCGGGGCGCCTTTCCGATGCTGGCCACGACCTGGTCGTCTGGTCACGGACCAGGGCGCACGCCGAGGCGCTGGCCGACCGGGCCGAGGTGGCGGGGTCGCCGGCCGAGGCCGGGTCCAGGGCCGAGGTGGCGATCACCATGCTGACCGACGGCGCCGCGCTGGAGGAGGTCGTGTTCGGCCGGGACGGCCTCGCCGGCGGGCTCGGGTCGGGAGGCCTGCTCATCGACATGTCGACCACAGGACCGGCACCGGCCCGGAAGGTCGCCAAGGCGCTGGAGGAACGGGGCCTCGAGTTCGTCGACGCCCCGGTGGCGGGGTCGGTCGGCCCGGCCAGCGAGGGCACGCTGGCCCTGATGGTCGGCGGGTCCGACGAGGCGGTGGGCCGGGCGCGGCCGCTGCTGGAGATCCTCGGCGACCCGGAGCGGACCTGGCATGTCGGGCCGGTCGGGGCCGGGCAGGCGGCCAAGCTGATGCTGAACCTGGTCCTCGGCGGGGTGACGGCCGCGGTCGCCGAGGGGTTCACGCTCGGGCGGCTGCTGGGGTTGTCGCCCGACACCGCCCTCGACGTCCTGGAAGGGGCGTCGGTGGCCACCCAGACGGTGCGGTCCAAGCGGGACAAGCTCCGCAGCGGCGACTACGGCGACCCCGGGTTCCGGCTGGCCCTGATGCACAAGGACCTGCGCCTGGCCGTCGACGCGGCCCGGGCGGCCAGAGCAAGCCTGCCCGCGACCGAGCGGGTCGCCGAGCTGTATGCCGGGGCCAAGGGCAAGGGCCTCGCCGACCAGGACTACGCGGCCGTCGCCGCCTACCTGGCCAGCATGGCCCCGCTGCTGGACCGCTCCCCCGCCGACGGGTAGCCGCCATGACCCCGAGCCGGGTACGCCTGGGCTTGATCGGGCTCGGCGTCGTCGCCCAGGCCGTCCACCTGCCCCTCCTGCGCAACCGGCGCGACCTGTTCGAGGTCACGGCGGTGTGCGACCTGTCGGCCGAGCGGGCCGAGCGGGTGGCCGGGCGCTTCGGACTTGCGGCGGCCGTGGGCTTCCGGTCGGCCGAGGAACTGCTGGACAGCGGCCTGGTGGACGCGGTGCTCGTGCTCACCTCCGGCTCCCACGGCCAGGTCGCCGGAGCCGCGCTCGGCCGGGGTCTGCCGACGCTGTGTGAGAAGCCGCTCGCCTACACCCGGGCCGAGGCGGACCGGCTGGAACGGCTGTCGGCCAAGGAGGGTACGCCGCTCCAGCTCGGCTACATGAAGCTGTACGACCCGGCGGTCCGGCGAGCCCACCGCGAGCTGGCTGCGACCCGGCCGGTCCTGCGGGCGGTGGAGGTGACCGTCCTGCATCCGTCGGGGGCCTCGCAGCTCACCCACGCCAACCTGGAGCCGCCGCCTGGCGACGTGCCGGCCGCCACCCTGGCCGCCCTGGCCCAGGAGACGTCCCTGCTCCAGACAGAGGCCCTTGGCCGGGAGGCTCCGGCCGAGCTGCGCCAGCTCTACACCGAGGTGCTGCTGGGCAGCCTCGTCCACGACCTGGCCGTCGTCCGGCTGCTCGCCGGCGAGCTGGAACGGGTCGAGCACGCCGACCTGTGGCCCGAGGGGTCGTGGTCGTCGGTCGCCGCCGACGGCGTGCTCGCCGGCGGCGTCCGGGTCAGCCTGCGCTGGCACTACCTCGACCGCTATCCGGCCTACCGCGAGGAGGTCCGCCTGCACCACGAGCGGGGATCGATAACGCTCAGCTTCCCGTCCCCGTTCCTGCTCAACGCCCCGACCGTGCTGACCGTGACCGACCTCGACGGCGACGTCGCCAGGTCCCGCGAGGACCGGTCGACCGTCGAGGCGTTCGAGCAGGAGCTGGTCGCCTTCCACCGGCTGGTCACCGACGGGCAGCCGGCGGCCGCCGGGATCGCCGAGGGGCGGGCCGACATCGTGACCTGCCAGCGGATCCTCCGCCGGCTGGCCGAGCGCCGCGGGGTCGAGCTGGCCGGAGAGGCCGCCGGCCCATGACCGCCACCCGGCCGGCGCCGGTGGTGCTGCACCTGGTGCCGCACACCCACTGGGACCGCGAGTGGTACGAGCCGTTCCAGCGCTTCCGCCTGCGCCTGGTCGACATGGTCGACGACGTGCTCGCACGGGCCGAGGCCGACCCGCGTTTCTGCTTCACCTTCGACGGCCAGACGGCCATGCTCGAGGACTACCTGGAGATCCGGCCGGAGGCCGAGCCGCGCATCAGGGCGCTGGTCGCGACCGGCCAGCTGGCCGTGGGCCCCTGGCGGATCCTGTCCGACGAGTTCCTGGTCGCCGGGGAGACGCTGGTCCGCAACCTCGAGGCCGGCCTGGCCCGGGCCCGGCGGTTCGGCACGGCCATGGCCGTCGGCTACCTGCCCGACGAGTTCGGGCACGCCGCGCAGGTTCCGCAGCTGTTGCGGCGGGCCGGCCTCGAGCACGCCTGCGTCTGGCGGGGGGTCCCGGCCGCCGTCGACCACCACGCCTTTCTCTGGGCGGCGCCGGACGGGTCGACTGTCAGGGCCGAGTATCTGATCGGCGGGTACGGCAACGCCGCCGGGTTGTTCTCCTTCCCCGACGACCTGGATGCAGCCGCCACACGGCTGCTGGAGCTGCTGGGCCCATTCTTCGGGGCCGACCCGGTCCTGGCCATGTACGGCGCCGACCACACCGCTCCCATGCCCGAGCTGCTCGGCCTGGTCGAGCAGCTCAACCGGGGCCAGGACCGGTACCGGGTGCGGGTGGGGACGCTGGCCGGCTACGTCCTGGACGGCGTCCACGGCGACGACGAGGACCTGCCGAGGTGGCAGGGCGAGCTGCGCTCGGGAGCCAGGGCCAACATCCTGATGGGCGTGACCTCGGCCCGGGTCGGCCTCAAGGCGGCCTGCTCGCGGGCGGAGCGGCTGCTCGCCCGCTATGCCGAGCCGCTGCAGGCCCTGCACGGCAGCGGCTGGCCGGCCCCGTTCCTGGACCTCGGCTGGCGGCGGCTGGTCGAGTCCTCCGGGCACGACTCGATCACCGGGTGCGGCGCCGACGCGGTCGCCGATCAGGTCGCCGTCCGGCTGTCGGAGGCCGCCCAGCTCGGCGCCGGGCTCGCCGAGCGGGTCGCGGCCGAGGTGGCC
>DATENJ010000689.1:0-3024 GCA_035275125.1 Actinomycetes bacterium
GCCGACGTCGTCGCCCCGGAGCTGGACCTCGCCGGTGTGGACGCCGGCCCGGATCTCGACGCCGGACCCCCGCAGCCGGTCGCGCAGGGCGGTGGCGCAGCGGATCCCCCGGCCGGGCCGGTCGAACAGGGCCAGGATCCCGTCGCCGGTCGACTTGACCAGCCGCCCCCGGAGCTCGCCGACCAGCTCGCGGGCGAGCCGGTCGTGGGTGTCCAGCAGCTCCCCCCAGCGCCGGTCGCCGACCTGCCGGGCGTGGTCGGTCGACCCCACGATGTCGGTGAACAGCACCGTGGCCAGGGCCCGCTCACCCCGCTCCTCGGCCGGCGCCGGCGCCGGATCCGCGGCCGGTTTCGCGGCCGGTGCAGGGGCCGGGGCCGGGGGGCGCTTGGCGGGGCCGACCATGAACACCACGGCGGCGTGCAGGGCCAGCGGGATCAGCAGCAGCAGCATGAGCAGGCCCGGCCAGAAGGCCGTGTTCATCCCCTGCGACTTCTCGGCGAACCACCAGATCCCGGTGCAGAACACGCCGACCAGCAACCAGGCGCCGGCGTGGAGCACGAGCCAGCGCTGGCGGTGGCTGCCGACAGGTCGCACGACCGGAGTGTACGCAGAAGGCGACACCGAACGGCTACGGCTGGCTAGCGACCCTGGCGGGCCCGCTTGGCGGCGCGGCCCCGGGAGGGGGCGTCAAGGACCCGCTTGCGCAGGCGGAGCTGGGCCGGGGTGACCTCGACCAGCTCGTCGGGCCCGATCCGCTCGATGGCCTGCTCCAGCGACAGCACGGTCGGCGGGACCAGGCGGATGGCCTCGTCGGCGGCGTGGGTGCGGATGTTGGTCTTCTGCTTCTCGCGGGTCGGGTTGACGTCGATGTCCTCGGGGCGGGCGTTCTCGCCGATGACCATGCCCTCGTACACCTGGGTGCCGGGGCCGACGAACAGCTCGCCCCGCTCCTGGAGCTGCCACAGGGCGTAGCCGGTGGTGGTCCCGACCCGGTCGGCGACCAGGGCTCCGTTGACCCGGTCGTTGATCGGCCCGGCCCACTCGTCGTAGCCGTCGAACAGGTGGTGGAGGATGGCCGTCCCCCTGGTCGAGGTGAGCAGGATGGAGCGGAAGCCGATCAGGCCGCGGGCCGGCACCCGGAACTCCAGGCGCACCCAGCCGGTGCCGTGGTTGACCATGTCGGTCATCCGCCCCCGGCGCAGGGCGAGGCCCTGGGTGACCACGCCGACGAACTCCTCGGGCACGTCGAGGGTGACCGCCTCGTACGGCTCCTGGACCCGCCCGTCGACGGTGCGGGTGATGACCTCTGGCCGCGACACCTCCAGCTCGTAGCCCTCGCGCCGGGCCTGCTCGATCAGGACGGCCAGCTGGAGCTCGCCCCGGCCCTGGACCTCGAAGGTGTCGGGCGAGGCGGTGGGCACGACCCGGATGGCCACGTTGCCGAGGACCTCGCGGTCCAGCCGTTCGGACAGGTGCCGGCTGGTCAGGTAGGTGCCGTCGTTGCCGGCGAACGGCGAGGTGTTGACCCCGAACCGCATCGAGATGCTCGGCTCGTCGATCGAGACCACCGGCAAGGGCCGCGGGTCGTCGGGGTCGGTGACGGTCTCGCCGACGGTCACGTCGCCCAGCCCGGCGATGGCCACGATCTCCCCCGGCCCGGCGTGGTCCAGGTCGGAGCGGGACAGCCCGATGGCCCCGGCGATCTTGGTCACCTTGGCGATGGCCAGGCTGCCGTCGCGCTTGGCCACCCCGACCCGGTCGCCGAGCCGGACCTCGCCCTGCCACAGCCGCCCGACGGCCAGGCGGCCGACGTACGGGTCGGCGTCCAGGTTGGTGACCAGGAACTGGAGCGGGTGCCCGGGCTCGTAGGCCGGCGGCGGGGTGGTGGCGACGATCGTCTCCAGCAGGGGGGCCAGGTCGCCGGCCAGGTCGTCGGGCCGGTGCCCGGCCTGCCCGGTGCGGGCGTTGGCGTACAGGATGGGGAAGCCGATCTGGTGCTCGTCGGCGTCCAGGTCCAGGAACAGCTCCTCGACCTCATGGACGACCTCGGCCGGCCGGGCGTCGGCCCGGTCGACCTTGTTCACGCACACCACCACCGGCAGCCGCCGGGCCAGCGCCTTGCCGAGCACGTACCGCGTCTGGGGCAGGGGCCCCTCGCTGGCGTCGACCAGCAGCAGCACGGCGTCGACCATCCGCAGGGTCCGCTCGACCTCGCCCCCGAAGTCGGCGTGGCCGGGGGTGTCGACCACGTTGATCCGCACCCCGCGGAACTCGACCGCCGTCTGTTTGGCCAGGATCGTGATGCCCTTCTCCCGCTCCAGGTCCATCGAGTCCAGCACCCGGTCGACGACCTCCTGGTTGGCCCGGAACACCCCCGACTGGCGCAGCATGGCGTCCACCAGGGTGGTCTTCCCATGGTCGACATGGGCCACGATGGCGATGTTGCGCAGGTCGTTGCGGATCGCGGGCACGACGGAGTTCCTCTCAGGCAAAGCGGGTGGGCACAACCTTCCCATCGTAGCGGAGCCCCGCCGGCTCTCAGTCGAGCTGGACGACCACACCCTCGTCGCCGCCGAGCGCCAGGGACCCGCCGACCGGCTGGCCGTCGCGGCCCGGGGAGGTGGAGAGCGCCACTCGGGCGGCGGGCGACGGGCCGGGAAGGGCCAGCTGGGCCGGGGAGGGGCCGAGGTTGAGGGCGACCAGCCAGCGGCCGCCCGCAGGGTCGGCGCGGAGGTAGGCGAGGACGTCGCCGTCGGCCTCGACCGGGTGGTAGGCGCCGGTGACCAGGGCCGGGGTCTGGCGGCGGAGCCGGAGCAGCCGGCGGTGGAGGGTGAGCATGGACGCCGGGTCGTCGCGCTGGGCGGCGACGTTCCGGGCCTGGTTGGCGGCGCCGACGGGCAGCCAGGGCCGGCCGGTGGTGAACCCGGCGCCGGGGCCGCCGTCCCAGGGCATCGGGGTGCGCTCGGGGTCGCGGCCGCGGCCAGGGACCAGGTGGCCGATCGGGTCGAGGGCATGGCCGGGCGG
>DATENJ010000690.1:0-3399 GCA_035275125.1 Actinomycetes bacterium
GGTCCGCCCCGGCCGCCCGGGCGCGCCCATCCGGATCGTCGGTCGGCCCGGCGCCCACCTGGTCGGGCCCCGTGGCCGCGGCCGGGGCCGGCTCGTCCAGGTCCTGCACGACCACGTGACGCTCCAGTCGCTGGAGCTCTCGGACGCCAACATCCTCGTCTGGGTGGAGGGCGCCAGCGGCGTCCGCCTGCTGCGCAGCCGGCTGCACGACGCGGGCGGGGAGTGCGTGCGGCTCAGAGGCTTCGCCAAGGCCAACGAGGTCGCCGGCAACGTGGTGGCCCGCTGTGGCCGGGTCCGCTTCAACCTGGCCAGGGGCTCCAAGAACGGCGAGGCGGTCTACATCGGCACGGCGCCCGAGCAGTCCGGCGGCCGGCCCGACCGCTCCGACCGCAACCGGGTCCACCACAACCGCATCGCCGCCACCGCCGAGTGCGTGGACGTCAAGGAGGCGGCCCGCGGCAACCTGGTCGAGCGCAACCGCTGCTCGGGGAGCGACGACCCCGACGGCGCCGGGTTCTCCTCGCGCGGCGACCACACCAGCTTCCGGTACAACGTCTCCACCGGTAACGCCGGCGCCGGCATCCGGCTCGGTGGGGACCGGAGGACCCAGGGCGTGCGCAACAACGTGGTCGGCAACACCCTCACCGACAACGCGGGCTACGGCCTCAAGGTGCTGCGGCACCCCCAGGGCCGGATCGCGGGCAACACCTTCGCCCGCAACCGTCGCGGGCGCACGAACCAGAGGCCGTAGCCACTCGGGCGGGGCGCCCCCCTTCGTTCCTGACTACGCCGTTCTCCCGACGGCGGCGGCGCGATCCGCTCGTATCTAATCGAGTCGTTCGCACGCCTCATGTACTACAACCGTTTTATCCATTAAGTGGGTAACGCGACACCGAGCTTCGGGGGGAATGCACGTTGGCTGAGGTTGTGATCATCGGCTCCGGCGTCGTCGGCAGCTCGACCGGCAAGGGGTTCGCCGCCGCCGGCCACGCGGTCCGCTTCGTCGACATCGACGCCGCCCGGGTCGAGGCCCTGCGGGGCGAGGGCTACGCGGCGACGACCGCCGTCGAGCTGCCCGAGGGGCCGTCGTTCGTCTTCCTGACCCTGCCGACCCCCAACCAGGGGCACCGCTACGACCTGTCGGCGTTCGTGGACGGCACCAGGGCGGTGGGCCGGGCGCTGGCCTCGGCCAGCGCGTTCCACACCGTGGTGGTGCGCTCCACCGTGCCCCCGGGGACCTGTGAGCAGGTCGTCCAGCCGCTGCTCGAGCAGGACTCGGGCAAGCGCGTCAACGAGGGGTTCACGCTGGCCTCCAACCCCGAGTTCCTCAGGGCGGCCACGGCCCTTGAGGACTTCCTGTTCCCCTGGATGACCGTGATCGGGGCCCGCAGCCGCTCGACCGTCGACCGGCTCTGCAGCCTCACCCAGAGCTTCGGGGGCGAGGTCCGGACCTTCGACAACCCGGCGGCGGCCGAGATGGTGAAGTGCTGCCACAACATCTTCAACGCCACCAAGATCAGCTTCTGGAACGAGATGTGGCTGGTCTGCCGGCGGCTCGGGCTGGCCGCCGACGACATCGCCACCACCGTGAGCCGGTCGGCGGAGGCCTCCACCAACCCCGACTACGGCATCCGCGGGGGCGCCCCGTACGGCGGGGCCTGCCTGCCCAAGGACACCAAGGGCTTCCTCGGGCTGGCCGAGCGGGTCGGGGTGCCGATGCCGCTGCTGTCCGCGGTCGTCCAGGTGAACGACGCGTTGGAGCGCATGGTGGCCCGGGAGCTGTCGGAGGCCGGCGACCCGATCATCGAGCTCGAGTCGCGCGACGGGCTGACCAGCGACGCCCTGGCCCCCTGAGCGGCAGGCCGCCGATCCGATGCGCATGGACCTCTCCACCTTCGCCACCTACATCCCGCTCGGGCTGCTCGGCCTGGTGCGCTGGGCGAGCTGGCTGATCAGGCGGGTCCCGGCCTCGCTCTACCGGCCGGCCCGGACCGGCCACTTCGAGCCGCTGACCATCGTCGTCCCCGTCTACCAGGAGGACCAGGACATCTTCCGTCAGGCGCTCGAGTCCTGGCTGGTCAACGACGTCCTGGAGGTCATCTGCGTGATCGACCAGACGGACTCGGCCTGCCTGCGCATCGCCAGGGAGTACCCGGTGCGGGTCATCCCCACCGACGTGCCCGGTAAGCGCGACGCCCTGCGCCGGGGCTGGGAGGCGGCCCGCACGCCGCTCGTGGCCCTGGTCGACTCCGACACCATCTGGGCCACCGACGTGGCCGTCCGGGTCTGTGAGCCGTTCGCCGACCCCCGGGTCGGCGGGGTCGGCACCAGGCAGAACGTGGCCGCCCCGGCCAGCGTGTGGGAGCACCTCAACGACATGTACCTCGACTACCGCTACTTCGACGAGATCGCGTCCCAGACGGTGGTGGGCCGGGCCGTGTCGTGCCTGTCCGGCCGGACGGCCGTCTACCGCCGGTCGCTGCTGCTGCGCCACTCGGAGCGGTTCATGAACGAGACCTTCCTCGGCGTCCCCTGCATGTCCGGCGACGACAAGCGGCTGACCACACTGGTGCTGGAGGGCGGCCACCGCACTGTGCTGCAGCGGTCGGCCAGGGTCTGGTCGACCTTCCCGCGGGACGGCCGCACCTTCTTCCGGCAGCGGCTGCGCTGGTCGCGCAACACCTGGCGCAGCGACCTGCGGGCGCTCGGCAGCCGCTGGCTGTGGCGGCGCCACCGGTTCCTGGCCTTCTCCATGCTCGACAAGGCGGCCAGCTCCTTCACCCTGCTGGTCGCGCCGGCCTTCATGGCCATGGCCGTCGCGGCCCGCCACTGGCAGGTGGTGCAGCTGCTCGGCCTCTGGTGGCTGGTCAGCCGCTCGGCCAAGATGCTGCCCCACCTGGAGCGGCGGCCCAGCCACATCCTGACCATGGTGCCGGTGTTCATCGTGATGTCGTTCGCGATGGCCCTGGTGAAGATCGGCGCCCTGCTGACCATCCGCAAGCAGCGCTGGCTGACCCGCGACGTCGAGGTCTCGGCCACCACCAAGCGGGTGGTGCGCACCGCCGAGCCGGCCGCGGCGTCGGAGGCGAGGGCGTCCTGATGTTCCGGTCTCGCTCCCGCCTCCGGCGCCCGGCCAACCTGGCCCTTGCGGTGTGCCTGCTGCTGGCCGCTGGGGTCGCCGGGCTGGTCACGGTCCGGCCGGCCGCCGCGGTCCCGCGCAAGATCACCCGCCTGGAGCCCGACGCCCTTGACATCCTGCGGTCGCCGAAGAAGTTCCTGCGGTCGACCCGCCGCCATGTGATCGTCCGCCCGGACCGCCTCGACCTGATGCGGGGTCCGGCCGTCGTGGCCAGCCTCCCGTTCCCTGGCCGCCGGGGGGCCTCGCTGGCCGAGGTGGCC
>DATENJ010000691.1:0-6442 GCA_035275125.1 Actinomycetes bacterium
TCAAGGCCCCGCCGCCGCCGATCGCCCCGGCCGACCTGCCCGGCGCGGGGGATGCCGTGCAGCTGGCCATGACCCTCCAGGCCAAGGCCGGCGGCGCCTACACCACCCCGCCCCCCTCGCTGCTGCGCCAGGGCCATGCCCGCCCGGCCGACCCGCGCCGCCTCGACGAGACTCAGAAGATCCTGGAGAAGACCCTCGAGCAGTTCGACGTCGACGCCAAGGTGCCCCGCTACACCCGGGGCCCGACCGTCACCCGCTACGAGGTCGAGCTCGGCCCGGCGACCAAGGTGGCCAGGGTGATCGGCCTCTCCCACGACATCGCCTACGCGCTGGCCTCGCCGGACGTGCGCATCATCGCCCCGATCCCCGGCAAGTCGGCGATCGGCATCGAGGTCCCGAACCGGGACCGGGAGCTGGTCACCCTCGGCGACATCCTCGGCAAGGTCGGCGAGGCCGACGAGCGCCACCCGCTCACGGTGGCCCTGGGCAAGGACATCGGCGGCGAGCCCGTCCTGGTCAACCTGGCCGAGATGCCGCACGTGCTGATCGCCGGCAGCACAGGGGCTGGCAAGAGCGTCTGCCTGAACGTGCTGGTGACCAGCCTCCTCATGCGGAACCCGCCAGAGGAGGTGCGGCTGATCCTGATCGACCCGAAGCGGGTCGAGCTGACCAGCTACGAGAACGTGCCCCACCTGATCACCCCGGTGGTCACCCACCCCAAGCGGGCCAGCGAGGCCCTGGCCTGGGCGGTGCGGGAGATGGAGCTGCGCCTGGAGACCCTGGCCATCGCCGGGGTCCGCAACATCGCCGCCTACAACAAGGGGGCCAAGGAGGGCACCCTGCCCCCGCTGCCCTCGGTCAGCCTTGACGACGAGGGCCGGCCCGACAGCGAGCGGCAGCGCCCGACCCTGCCCTACATCGTGGTCGTGATCGACGAGCTGTCCGACCTCATGATGGTCGCCCCCCGCGACGTCGAGGACGCCATCTGCCGCATCGCCCAGATGGCCAGGGCGGTCGGCATCCACCTGGTGGTGGCCACCCAGCGGCCGTCGGTGGACGTCGTCACCGGGCTGATCAAGGCCAACATCCCCAGCCGGATCGCCTTCATGGTGGCCAGCGCCCAGGACTCGCGGGTCATCCTCGACGCCGGCGGGGCCGACAAGCTGGTCGGCCACGGCGACATGCTGTACCTGCCCGGCGGCACCTCCAAGCCCCGCCGGGTCCAGGGCGCCTTCATCACCGAGAAGGAGGTGGAGGCGGTCGTCGCCTACTGCAAGGCCCAGCAGCAGGCCACCTACCAGCCGGGCGTGGTCGCCGAGGGCAGGTCGGCCAGCGAGGACGACGACGGCGACGAGGACCCGCTCCTCACCCAGGCCATGGAGATCGTGGTCCGCTCCGGGCTCGGCTCGACCTCGATGCTCCAGTCCAAGATGAAGGTCGGGTTCTCCCGGGCCCGCCGGATCATGGACCAGCTCGAGGAACGCGGCGTGGTCGGGCCGTCGGAGGGCTCCAAGCCCCGCGACGTGCTGATGACCGTGGAGGAGCTGGGCCAGCTCCGTGGCCGTGAGGACTCCTACGGTGAGATCGTCGGCGAGTAGGTTGCGCAGCCCTCTTCAGGGAGGCAGAATCCGCTGATCTGAGGAAGCGATTTTCTGTATTGCCCCGATATGTTCGGATGAAGGGGTGACCCCGCTGCGCACCATCGGCGAAGCGCTGCGCTCGGCCCGGGAAGCGCAGGGCAAGTCGCTCGACGACGCCGCTGTGGCGACCCGGATCCGGCCCAGCTACCTGGAGGCCCTCGAGGAGGAGCAGTTCGGCGAGCTCGGCGGGAGCGTCTACGCCAAGGGCTTCCTGCGCTCCTACGCCGGCTACCTGGGGGTCGACCCGGCCCCGCTGCTGGAGGCCTACCGGGCCCAGGAGACGCCCGAGGCGCCCCTGTTCGAGCACGCCCCGAGGGCCATCGGCGGCCTCAAGCCGGGCCGGCTCGGCCGCAGCTGGCTGGCCGTGGCGATCGTGTGTGTCTCCATCATCCTGCTGGTGTCGCTGTGGGGGCTGCTGCGCCCCGCGCCGGACCCAGGCGACAACCAGCCGGCGTTCGTGACCACCCCGGCCAGGACCACCGGGGCCGGCAACAAGGCCGGGGCCGCGGCCAGGCCGGCCCCGGCCACCACCGCCCGCCCGGCCGCCAGGGACGTCACCCTGACCCTGCGCTACGCCGGCGCCTCCTGGACCCGGGTCACCGCCGACGGCCGGGTCGCCTTCGAGGGCACCCCAGGGCCGCGCCAGCGTCGCACCTTCACCGCCCGGCGCAGCCTGGAGCTGGTCCTCGGCTACCCGGCCGGGGTCCGGCTCACCGTCAACGGCAAGGACCTGGGCGTGGCCGACCGCTCCGGCAACATCTGGCGCCACACCTTCACCCCCAAGAGCAGCTAACCGGACGAAGGTCAGGAGCAAAGGCGCATGGTCATACGGTTGCCGTTCACCGGTACGGAGATGGCCGGGGACCACCGACCTGGCTAGCCTTGGCGTATGACCGACCAACCGCGCCTTGCGCTGACCTTCGAGGACGTCCTGCTGGTGCCCCGGCGCTCCAGCATCCGCTCCCGCCGCCACGTCTCCACACGTTCCCGCTTCACCCGCGGCGTCGAGCTGGCCATCCCTGTCGTCTCGGCCAACATGGACACCGTCACCACCGCCCCCATGGCCATCGCCATGGCCGAGCTCGGCGGCCTCGGTGTGCTCCACCGGTTCCTGCCCGTCGACGCCCAGGCCGAGGAGGTCCGGCGGGTCAAGCGCTACCTGGGCCAGGTGATCGAGCAGCCCTACACCATCGGCCCCGAGCGGACCGTGGCCGAAGCCGCCGCCGAGGCCAGGCGTCTTGGCGTCACCGGCCTGGTGGTGGTCGATCCCGAGCGCCGGCCGGTCGGCATCCTCACCGCCCGCGACATGCGCGCCGATGCCGGGGACACCGTGGCCGCGGCCATGACCCCGGCCGAGCGGCTGGTCACCGCCCAGCCCGGCATCGACCTCGACGAGGCCCGCAAGCTGCTGGACCGCCACCGCATCGAGAAGCTGCCCCTGGTCGGCGACGACGGCCGGCTGGCCGGGCTGATCACCCTGCGCGACATCGGCCTGCGCGAGCGCCTGCCGCAGGCGACCCGCGACGGCCAGGGCCGCCTGCGGGTCGCGGCCGCCCTTGGCGTCCGCGGCGGCTACCTGGCCAGGGCCCACGCCCTGCTCGACGCCGACGTCGACGCTCTGGTGGTCGACGTCGCCCACGGCCACGCCGACCACACCATCGAGGCCGTCCGTGAGCTCAAGGCGACCTGGCCGGACAGCGAGGTGGTGGCCGGCAACGTCGCCACCGCCGACGGCTTCCGCGACCTGGCCGAGGCCGGGGCCGACGCCGTCAAGGTCGGGATCGGGCCCGGCTTCGCCTGCACCACCCGCCTGGTCGCCGGGGTCGGCGTGCCCCAGCTCACCGCCATCCTCGACTGCGCCGAGGTCGCCCAGGCCACCGGCGTCCCCCTGATCGCCGACGGCGGCATCCGCCACCCCGGCGACGTGGCCAAGGCGATCGCCGCCGGGGCCTGCACGGTCATGATCGGCGGCCTGTTCGCCGGCCGCCCCGAGAGCCCCGGCGAGATCGTCCGCCGCAAAGGCCGCGAGTACAAGATCTTCCGGGGCATGGCGTCCCTGGGCGCGGCCGCCGCCCGCCTCGAGATCGAGGGCCGCGGCGACGCCCTCGACCAGTACGTCCCCGAGGGCGAGGAGATGGAGTTTCCCCTCAAGGGCCCCGTCGCCGGCATCGTCACCGAGCTGGTCGGCGGCCTTCGCTCGGGCATGAGCTACGTCGACGCCACCACCATCCCCGAGGCCTGGGAGAAGGCCTCCTTCGTCCGCCAGACCCAGTCCGGCCGCCTCGAGTCCAGCCCCGGGTCGCCCGACGGGTAGGCTTGGCCCATGCCGTCAGCCGAACCCGCCCCCGCCCCGTCCCGGACCGTCGCCATCGTCACCCTCGGGTGCGGGCGTAACGAGGTCGACTCCCAGAACGCGGCCGGGCTGCTGGCGGCCAGCGGCTACCGGGTGGTGGCCGACCCCGAGCAGGCCGACGCGGTGGTGGTCAACACCTGCGCGTTCGTTGAGGCGGCGAAGCGGGAGTCGATCGAGACGGTGCTGGACGCGGCCGCGCTGAAGGAGCGCGGGCGGGCCCGGACGGTGCTGGTCACCGGGTGCCTGGCCGAGCGTTACACCGAGGAGCTGCGGGCCGAGCTGCCCGAGGCCGACGCCATCGTGCCCTTCGCCGATTACGGGCGGCTTCCCGAGCTGCTCGGAGGGCCGCCGGTCGGCCACGGGTCACCGAACGGCTCCGGGCCCTCGAACGGCTCGGCGACCTCGGCCCAGCCCACGCTGGTCCCGGTCGGGCGGCGGGCGCTGCCGATGGTGTTCCCGACCCCGGCGGGAGCGGCGTTCCCGGCCAGGGCTGCCGCCCGCGGGCCGGTGGCCCTGGTCAAGCTGGCCGAGGGCTGCGACCGCGACTGCTCGTTCTGCGCCATCCCGTCGTTCCGGGGGCGGTTCCGCTCCCGCCGGCCGACCGAGATCCTCGACGAGGTCGCCTGGCTGGCCGCACAGGGCGTCTCCGAGGTCTGCCTGGTGGCCGAGAACTCGACCAGCTACGGCAAGGACCTGGGCGGCCGGGAGGCGTTGATCCATCTGCTGTCCGACCTGGCCACCGTCGACGGCCTGCGCCGGGTACGCCTCAACTACCTCCAGCCCGACGAGCTCACGCCCGGCCTGCTCGAGGAGATGGCCGCCAACCCGGTGGTCTGCAGCTACTTCGACCTGTCGCTGCAGCACGCGAGCGCGCCCGTGCTGCGGCGGATGCGCCGGGGCGGCTCGGCCGAGGGCTTCCTCGACCTGGTCGGGCGGATCCGCGCCCTCGACCCGGACGCCGCCCTCCGCTCCAACTTCATCCTCGGCTTCCCCGGCGAGCGCGAGGCCGACGTGGCCGAGCTGGAGGAGTTCCTCGAGGCGGCCCGGCTGGACTGGGTGGCGTTCTTCGCCTGGTCGCCCGAGGACGGCACCGCCGCCCTCGACCTGGACAACCGCGTCCCAGCGGCCACCGCCGAGGCCAGGGTCGAGCGGGTCCAGGAGCTGCAGGACCGGCTGCTGGCGGAGGCCCAGGACCTCTGGGTCGGCCGTCCCCTCGAGGTGCTGGTCGAGCGGGTCGAGGACGACGGCACCGCCGAGGGCCGCAGCTTCCGGGAGGCGCCCGACGCCGACGGCGTGGTCCGGGTCGCGGACGCGACAGCGGCCCGGACGGTCCGGGTGGGGGAGTACCTGCCGGTGGTGGTCACGGCCGCCCAGGGCCCGGAGCTTCTGGCCCGGCTGGCCGGGTAGCATCCTGGCCGTCGGTCGGTCGGGCAAGGGAGCGAGCGTGCGCTGCGAGATCATCGGGGTCGGGACCGAGCTGCTGCTCGGCCAGATCGTCAACACCAACGCCGCGTGGATCGGCCAGCGCCTGGCCGACGTCGGCTGGGACTGCCTGCATCACACCGTGGTCGGGGACAACGAGCAGCGGATCGCCGAGACCGTCCGGGAGGCCGTCGCCCGGGCCGACGCGGTGATCGTGACCGGCGGGCTGGGCCCGACCCAGGACGACGTCACCCGGGAGGCGCTGGCCGCCGTGGCCGGGGTGGCCCTTGTCCGCCAGCCCGAGCTGGAGACGTGGCTGCGCGAGCGGTTCGGCAGCATGGGTGTCCAGCGGATGGCCGAGATGAACCTGCGCCAGGCCGACGTGCCCGAGGGCGCCCGCACGATCGACAACCCCAGAGGCACCGCCCCCGGGCTGATCGTCGAGGTCGGCGGCAAGCCGGTCTACGCCGTCCCCGGCGTCCCCCGTGAGATGGAGGGCATGCTCGAGCGGGTCGTCCTGCCCGACCTGGCCGCCAGGGCCGGCGAGGGCCGGGCGATCGTCTCCCGGACCCTGCGCACCGTCGGGGTGGGGGAGTCGCGCCTGGCCGAGCGGCTGACATCGCTGTGGGAGGAGGCCGTGGCCGGCCGGGCCACCATGGCCTATCTGGCCAGCCCGGGCGAGGTCAGGGTCCGCCTGACGGCCGTCGGCGCCACCCGGGACGAGGCCCTGGCCGAGATCGCCCCGGTCGAGGCCAGGGTCCGCGAGGAGCTGGGCGACATCGTGTACGGCACCGACGACGAGTCCCTTGAGGCGGTCGTCGGCCGGCTGCTCCGCGAGCGCGGCCTCACCCTGGCCACCGCCGAGTCGATCACCGGCGGCCTGCTCGGCGGCCGCATCACCAGCATCGCCGGGTCCTCCGACTACTACCTGGGCGGCGTGGTCGCCTACGCCACCGATGCCAAGGCGGCCCAGCTCGACGTCGACCAGCGCCTCCTTGACGCCGACGGCCCGGTCAGCGAGGCCGTG
>DATENJ010000692.1:0-8241 GCA_035275125.1 Actinomycetes bacterium
CGAGACCGGCCGGCTGTTCGAACACGTCCGCCCAAGCGACCTCGGTGGCCTGGTCGACGAGCTTCAGGCAGTCAGCCCTGGGGCGACCCCGGCGCCGCCGGCGCCGTTCTTCGCCCGCCAGGTCAGGGTGGCGACTGAGAACTCCGGCCGGGTCGACCCCGAGGACCTGGATGACTACCGGGCCCGGGGTGGCTACCGGGCCCTGGAGACGGCGCTGCACACGATGGCCCCGGCCGAGGTGGTCGACCAGCTGGTCCGCAGCGGGCTGCGTGGGCGGGGCGGCGCCGGCTACCCGACCGGGCTGAAGTGGACGACGGTGGCCAAGGCCCCAGGGGCGCAGAAGTATGTGATCTGCAACGCCGATGAGGGCGACCCGGGGGCGTTCATGGACCGCAGCGTCCTGGAGAGCGACCCGCATCGGGTGCTGGAGGGCATGGCCATCGCCGGCTACGCCGTCGGGGCCAGCCGCGGCTATGTCTACTGCCGGGCCGAGTATCCGCTGGCCGTGGCCCGCCTCAAGACGGCCATCCGCCTGGCCGGACGGGCCGGGCTGCTTGGCGACGGCGTCGCCGACACTCCCTTCGAGTTCCACGTGGAGCTGCGCTTGGGCGCAGGCGCGTTCGTGTGCGGCGAGGAGACCGCCTTGATCGCCTCGGTCCAGGGTGGGCGGGGCACGCCCCGGCCTCGGCCGCCGTACCCGGCCGTCTCCGGGCTGTGGCGGGCCCCGACGGTAATCAACAACGTCGAGACCTTCGCCAACGTCGCCCCGATCATCCGCAACGGTGGCGACTGGTATGCCGGCATCGGCACCTCGTCCAGCAAGGGCACCAAGGTGTTCGCCCTGGCCGGCCGGGTGGTCAACACCGGCCTGGTCGAGGTGCCCATGGGCGTCACCCTGCGCGAGATCGTCTATGACATCGGCGGCGGGATCGTCGACGGCCGCCCGTTCAAGGCCGTCCAGACCGGCGGCCCCTCGGGCGGCTGCATCCCCGCGCAGTACCTGGACATGCCGGTCGACTACGAGTCGCTCAAGGAGGTCGGCTCGATCATGGGCTCGGGCGGGATGATCGTGATGGACGACACCGCCTGCATGGTCGATGTGGCTCGCTACTTCATGGACTTCTGCCGCGAGGAGTCCTGCGGCAAGTGCATCCCCTGCCGGGTCGGCACCACCCAGCTGCACACCCTGCTCTCGCGGATCTGCGGCGGCGACGCCGGCATGGAGGACCTCCAGCAGCTGGAGCGGCTGTCGGACATGGTCAAGCAGACCAGCCTGTGCGGCCTCGGCCAGAGCGCCCCCAACCCGGTGTTCTCCACCCTGCGCTACTTCCGCGACGAGTACCTGGCCCACATCCAGGACCGGAGCTGCCCGGCCGGGGTCTGCCCGGTCGCCGACCGCTCGGAGGCCCTCACATGAGCGTCCATACCCTGCGGATCGACGGCGCCGACGTGGCCGGGGCCGCCGGCCAGACGGTCCTGGAGGTCGCCACCGAGAACAACATCGACATCCCGACCCTGTGCCACCTGGACGGCCTCAGCGACGTCGGTGCCTGCCGGCTGTGCGTGGTCGAGGTCGGCGGGTCGGGCAAGCTCCTGCCGGCCTGTGTGACCGCGGTCGAGGAGGGCATGGAGGTGGTCGCCCACTCCCAGCGGCTGGCCGACTACCGACGCACCATCGTCGAGATGCTGTTCGTGGAGCGCAACCACATCTGCTCGGTATGTGTGGCCAACAACCACTGCGAGCTCCAGGACCTCGCCGTCGGCCAAGGGCTCACCCACTTCGAGCTCCCGGCGGTCAACCCGAGGGTCGGGATCGACGCCAGCCATCCGCTGTTCGCCATCGACCACAACCGCTGTGTCATGTGCACCCGCTGTGTGCGGGTCTGCGACGAGATCGAGGGCGCCCACACCTGGGACGTGATGGGCCGCGGCATCGACGCCCGGGTGGTGACCGACCTCGGCACCCCCTGGGGGGAGTCGCCAACCTGCACCAGCTGCGGCAAGTGCGTCCAAGTGTGCCCGACCGGGGCGCTGTTCGAGAAGGGCCGCTCGGTCGCCGAGGGGGCCAAGACCCGCCGGCCCTTCCTTCCCTACCTCAAGCGTCCTGGGGAGGCGAGCCATGGGTAGGCCGCGGCTGGCTACGGTCTGGCTGGACGGCTGCTCGGGCTGCCACATGTCGTTCCTGGACATGGACGAGCGCCTGCTGGAGCTGGGGGACCGGGCCGAGCTGGTCTACAGCCCCCTGGTCGACGTCAAGGAGTACCCCGAGGCCGTCGATGTCTGCCTGGTCGAAGGGGCCGTCTCCAGCGACGAGGACCTGGCCAAGATCAAGATGATCCGCGACCGCACCCGGGTGCTGGTGTCGTTCGGCGACTGCGCGGTCACCTCCAACGTCCCCGGCATGCGCAACCCGATCGGCCCGCTGCCGCTGCTGGAGCGCGCCTACCTGGAGAACGCCACCGACAACCCCCAGCTGCCGTCCCAGGTCGTGCCCCGGCTGCTGCCGGCCGCCCTGCCCGTCCACCGGGCCGTCAAGGTCGACGTGTTCCTTCCCGGCTGCCCACCGTCGGCCGACCTCATCTACTACACGCTCATTGAACTGCTGGAGGGGCGCATGCCGGACACCGCCCACCGCGCCCGCTTCGGCGCCTGAACCGGAGACAGATCGTGGCCCGCGAGATTGTCATCGAGCCCGTGACCCGGATCGAGGGCCACGCCAAGATCACTATCCAGCTCGGCGAGGACGGCCAGGTCGCCGGGGCCCGGTTCCACGTCACCCAGTTCCGCGGCTTCGAGCGAATCTGTCAGGGCCGGCCCGTGCACGAGCTGCCGTCGATCATGGCCCGCATCTGCGGCATCTGCCCGGTCAGCCACCTGATCGCCTCGGCCAAGGCCTGTGATGAGATCCTGGCCGTCGAGCCGCCTCCGACCGCCGTCGACCTGCGCCGGATCATGAACCTGGCCCAGGTGGTGCAGTCCCATGCCCTGAGCTTCTTCCACCTGTCCTCGCCGGATCTGCTGTTCGGGTTCGACGCCGAGCCCGGCGGCCGCCATCTGTTCGGGGTGCTCGGGGCCAATCCTCAGCTGGCCCGCGACGGGGTCGGGCTGCGCCGCTTCGGGCAGCAGGTGATCGAGTCGCTGGGCGGCAAGCGCATCCACCCGGCCTGGGTGGTCCCCGGCGGGGTCGACGCGCCCCTGGCCGCCGACACCCGCGACCAGATCCTCGCCGCGCTGCCCGAGGCCCGCGCCGCCACCGAGCGGGCGCTGGCCTGGTACAAGGCGACCGTGCAGCGGTACGCCGACGAGGCGGCCCGCTTCGGCGACTTCCCGTCGGCGTTCATGGGCCTGGTCGGTCCCGACGGCAGCGTCGAGCACTACGACGGCACCCTGCGGGTGGTCGGGGCCGACGGAGCGATCCTGGCCGAACGGGAGGACCCGAGACCCTATTGGGAGTATCTGGGGGAGGCGGTCGAGCCCTGGAGCTATCTCAAGTCGGCCTACTGGAGGGACCTCGGCTATCCCGACGGCGTCTACCGGGTCGGCCCCCTGGCCCGCCTGAACGTCGCCGACCGGCTGGGCACCCCCCGGGCCGACGAGGAGCTGGAGGCGTACCGCGACCACCTCGGCCGCACCCCGGCCAGCTCCTTCCACTACCACCAGGCCCGGCTGATCGAGATCCTGCACTGCCTGGAACGGCTGGAGGCCCTGCTGCGCGGTCCCGACATCTGCTCGCCCCGGGTCCGCTCGGCGGCCGGCATCAACCGCGAGGAAGGCATCGGCGTGGCCGAGGCTCCCCGGGGCACGCTCCTGCACCACTACCGGGTCGACGGTGACGGCATCGTCCAGTGGGCCAACCTGGTCATCGCCACCGGCCACAACAACCTGGCCATGAACAAGAGCGTCGCCCAGGTGGCCCGCCACTACGTCAAGGCCGACCGGCTGACCGAGCCCATGCTCAACCGGGTCGAGGCCGCCATCCGCTGTTACGACCCGTGTCTGAGCTGCTCCACCCACGCCATCGGGCAGATGCCCCTGCACGTGCAGCTATTGGCGCCAGATGGTTCCGTGCTCGACGAGCGCAAGCGGTGAACGACGCCGGCGTCCTGGTCGTCGGCTACGGCAACTCCCTCCGCAGCGACGACGGGATCGGCTGGCACGCCGCCGGACGGCTGGCGACCGACCCGCGCCTGGACGGAGCCAGGGTCCTAGCCAAGCACCAGCTCGTCCCTGAGCTCGCCGCCGACGTCAGCCAGGCGTCGCTGGTCGTGCTCGTCGACGCCGCCGCCGACGGCGACCCGGGTTCGCTCTTGGTCAGGCGGGTCCAGCCACGTCCGCCCACCCCGGCGGCCTGGTCGCATCACCTCGACCCGGAGACGCTGGCTGGCCTGGCCGAAGCCCTCTACGGCTTCACGCCCCCGATCGTGCTCGTGAGCGTCGCCGCCGGATCGTTGGCCGCGGGCGACCGCCTCTCCGGTGCCCTGGAGCGGGCGCTGCCCCAAGTCGTCGAGGTGGTCGCCGACGTCGTCGCCGGCCGTGATGTCGGCGGCGGGCGATGATGATGCCGGCCCGCCATCCTGGAGCCCGGCCGCCCGCCGGGGGGCGAATCGCCTCCATGGGCAGGCCGGCCTCGGCGAGCAGCCAGGCGATCACCGAGTTGGAGTTCCACATCTCACCCGTCCGGAGCTCGTCTCGACCCCACACCGGCCTGGGCAGGGAGCGCACCAGCTTCAGGAGGTGACCGGCTACCGCCGGGTCGTCGCTCAGCAGCTGGGGGCTGGCAACCGCCTTGTCGGCGTCGGCAATGATCCCGTCCGGCCAGCAGCGGACCTCGTAGCGGAACACCCGCCAGCGCCCTAGCGGGCGGCTGCCGACCGGGCCCTCGACCAGCACGCCCCGCGATGAGCCGTCAACGTTGGGGATGGGCCAGCAGTTCTCGATCACGAAGCGGCCCTCGGGAACATGGACCACGAGGGCGCTGTGGTAGAGGTCAAGGGGGCGCCGGTGCTCGAGCCGGGCCTGGATGGCCTCCCAGACGCGCCCGTTCAGGCGGACGAACCAGCCGCCGGCGCCCAGGGGCAGCCAGTACAGCTCGACACCTGCCGTCGTCTGCATTACCCATGCCTCCCGGCTGTGGCGGGCAACCGGACTGACGCGGTGAGCTGGTCGAGGTGGTCGGCTACCCCAGCCGCGAGGGTGTCCAGGTCGGCCAGGGCGTCATCGACCTGGATGGAGATGGCCAGTTCGCCGGCGTAAGACAGGGCGGCCACAGCGAGTGGGACGCCGGCGACAAGGGGCGCGATCGGTAGCGCAGCCTGCAGGCGGGCACCGGCGAGCCATAGCGGTCGGGGCGGGCCGGGGACGTTGCTGACATAGAGGTTGACCTTGGCGCCCCCGTGGCGTCGCAGCCAGCGGATCCCCAGCCGGACCAGGGTGGTCGGCAGCAGCGGTGAGGCAAGCACTCCCCGGTAGTGGCGGTCCCGGGCGGCCTTGGCGGCCCGGGTGTCGGCCGCGATGCGGGTCAGGCGGCTGACCGGATCCAAGTGACCGACGGGAAGCGCCAGGACCATGGGGGTGGAGCCGCCGGCGTTGCGGGCGCCGCCGGGGGCACCCACGGGGACCGAGACCCGCAGCTCCAGCCCCTCGACCGGCTCACCCCGGCCGACAAGCAGTTCATGGAGGCCACCGGCGACCGCGGCCAGCAGGACGTCGTTGACGGTGGCGCGGTGGGCGTGGCCAGCCTGTTTGAGCTGTTGGAGAGGCCGGCGGATCACGGCCAGCTGCCGGCCGGGCCCGATCGTGTGGTCCAGGGAGGTGGCTGGGGCGCGCCGGGTGAGGGCGGCGCGGGTGGCGGCGGCGTCCCGGCTGGCAGCGCGGACGGCCCTCGGCGCGTTGGGGAGGTGCCGGAGGGCCGTGGCGATGACGGCCAGGCGGCTGACGACGGCGTCGACGGCGAGGACGAGAGGACCTGGCGTTGGGGTGGGCAGCCAGGGCTGGGCGGTGACGGTGGT
Organism: Actinomycetes bacterium; assembly: GCA_035275125.1. Classification (GTDB taxonomy): domain Bacteria; phylum Actinomycetota; class CALGFH01; order CALGFH01; family CALGFH01; genus CALGFH01. The sequence continues at coordinate 6,009 of DATENJ010000692.1, forward strand.
GTCGGGAGCCGGGTCTAGCAGCCGCTGGGCCAGGGTGGCACCGGCGATCCCGTCGGCGAGGGCGTGATGCATGACCACCAAGATGCCAACCTGCCCGCTGGCCAGGCCGGTCGCCAGGGTGACCCGCCACAGCGGATGATCTCGATCCAGGGGTTCCAGCGTCCGGTTGGCGCACCAGCTCCAGAACCCCGGCTCGTCCACGCCGGCCAGGTCGATGTCGGTGAGGTGGCGGGCGATGTCGAAGTCGTGGTCGTCGACCACAGCCGGGCGACCCTGGCCCAAGCCGGTCCAGCGGATGCGGCGGCGCAACTCCGGCGCCCGCGCCAGCCGGCCCTCGACGGCCGTCCGGAGTTCCTGGAGCCGTAGCCGGCCGTGCTGGTCCACCAGCGGCTCGGGGTCGAGCAGCCCGGCCAGGCCGATGTGGAACGGTGTGGTCGGCTCCTCGGCCCACAGGGTGGCCAGGTCCCCGGCTCCCAGCCGGTCAACCCGCGCGCGCATCATCAGCCGCCAGCCGGGTCTGGGGAGGACCGCAGTGCGGAGGCGATGCTGGCCGCCCAGCCGGTGATCTCCGGCCAGTCACGGAAGTCGCCGTCGGGGACCCGGAGGGCCGACACGATCGCCCGCTCGGGGAAGCTGAGCTGCTTGCGGACCAGCTTGCCGGCGAAGACCCGGTGCCCCCGGGCGCTGGTGGCGGCGAGGACCTCGGCGACGTCGACCGGGTCTTCCTCGGGCTTGGGCGGGTCGCCGATGGGACCGCTGGAGAACAGCCACACCGGCCGGGCCGCCAGGGCAGGTCCGCAGCGGCCTACCAGGTCCCTGGCCGGCCTCAGCCAGTGGCCAGCGTAGACGGCGCTGCCAAGCACCACCGCGTCGTAGCCCTCAACGGTGTCGACCCGTTCGGGCTCGAGGATGGCCGGGTCCAGGCCCTGGTCGCGGAGGGTGTCCGCGATCGCCTGGGCGATCTCGCCGGTCGCGCCGTGCTTGGTGGCCGCCGCCACAAGGATCCTCATCGCGTCCTCCCTCACCGCGACCGACAGCCAGCACCGAAGCCAGACGGCCGTGTAGAGCTCGTTAGCACATCTAGGCTCCCGCGGCAGCCCCGGGCTGACCACGGTCCAAGGTCCTGTCATCGGTGGGGCATTCGGCCCCGATACCCAACCGGGCCTTTGTGACACTCCCAGCCAACTCCCAGCCGGCGCCGAGGGACGGCCAAGGTCTGGGGCCCACCATCGGACATGCAGGAAACGGCAGCCCGAACGGAGGCCAACCATGTCGGTCCAGACGCTCGAACGTCCCCCCGAGTTTCCCCCGCCGCCGGCGGCCGCCGGGGATTCCGGCGCGGGCGGCGGTGGCCGGCGGGGCTGGCGCCGCAAGCTCGTCACCGTGGTCGCGATCGCCTCGCTCGGGATCGGTTCCGGCCTGGCCGGCGGCTATGTGGCCACCGGGCTGGAGGACCGCCCGGCGGCAACCGTGGCCACTACCCCGGTCACCACCGAGACGACCGGCACCGGCACCAGCGGCTCCCTGGCCGTGGTCGCCGCCGCCGTCGCCCCCAGTGTGGTCTCGATCACCGTGCGGTCGGCCGGCGAGCAGGCCGAGGGATCGGGCGTGGTCCTCAGCGCCGACGGCCTGATCGTGACCAACGCCCACGTCGTCAGCGACGCTGTCGGCGGCGGCCGCATCACCGTCGACCTCAGCGACGGCCGCACGGTCGCGGCCACGGTCGTTGGCACCGACCAGGCCACCGACCTCGCCGTCGTCCAGGCCGAGGGCGTCTCCGGCCTCAAGGCGGCCACCTTCAGCGACAGCGACGCCCTGGAGGTCGGCGACACCGTGCTGGCCGTCGGCAACTCGCTCGGGCTGGAGGGATCGGTCACCGCCGGCATCGTCAGCGCCCTCCACCGCAGCCTGGACACCGACGGCGGGTCGCTCGGCGACGCCATCCAGACCGACGCCTCGATCAACCCCGGCAACTCCGGCGGGCCCCTGGTCAACGCGGCCGGGCAGGTCGTCGGCATCACCACCGCCAACGCCAGTGTCGACGGCCAGTCCTCGGGCAGCATCGGCGTCGGGTTCGCCATCCCCAGCAACCGCGTCGAGCAGGTCGTGAACCAACTCACCGGCGGCGTCCACACCGTCTCGGCCAGCGCCACATCGTGACCGCCGCCACGGTGCTGCCCCGGCCGGTCCCGCCGGCGGCGGCCGCCCTCCCGGACGCCGGGCCGGCGCGGCG
>DATENJ010000693.1:0-2476 GCA_035275125.1 Actinomycetes bacterium
AGGGCCGGCGTGTGCCAGCTGTCGCCGACCAGCTCCAGCACCGGCCGCCAGGCCGGGGTGGCCCTGGCCACCGCCTTGGAGACCATGATCTCCTCGAGCTCCTCGCCGGCGACCTCGTCCTTCTCCAGCAGCCGCTCGGAAAGGGCCCGGATGGCCGGCTCGTTGGCCCGCAGCAGCTCCACCGCCTGCTGCTTGGCCTCCGACAGCAGCGCGCCGATGGCCTTGCGGTTGTCGGGGTTGCCGAGGATCGCCCCGAGCGGCCCGTCGCCCATGGCGTTCTGGGGCAGCACCCCGTAGGAGAGCAGGCTCTCGCCCATGCCGAGCAGCCCCAGCATGACGGCGGCCTGGTAGGTGGCGTGGCGCAGGTCCGAGCTGGGCCCGGTGGTGGTCTCCCCGAACCAGATCTCCTCGGCGGCCAGGCCGCCGAGGGCGACCACGATGTCGCGGCGCATGTCCTCGCGCAGCTCGGTGTGGCGCTCCTCCAGCGGCGTCCGGTAGACCACCCCGAGGGTGTCGCGCCGCTTGATGATCGAGGCCACCTGGATCTGGTCGTCGAGCTCGAGGATGTAGGCCAGCACGGCGTGGCCGGCCTCGTGGAAGGCGGTCATCTGGCGGTCGCGGGCCGAGGTCTTGGTCGCCTCCTTGAGGCCGATCTCCTCGGTCACCTTGGCCGTCCACAGGTCGTCGAAGTTGAGCTTGTCGCGCCCGGCGACCAGGGCGAAGATCAGCGCCTCGTTGACCAGGTTCTTTATCTGGGCCGGGCTGAACCCGTAGGTCGCCCGGGCCAGCCGCGAGATGTCGACCACCTCGTGGGGCACCTTGTCCAGGTAGTAGTTGAGGATGTCCTCACGCCCCGGCCCCGACGGCAGGCCGACGTGCAGCTTGCGGTCGAAGCGGCCCGGCCGCAGCAGCGCCGGGTCGAGGGTCGAGGCCTGGTTGGTGGCCCCGATGACCATCACGTTGTACTGGGGGATCTTGGGCTTACCGAGGTGCAGCATCCGCTTGACGTGACGCCACAGCCCCTTGGGCATGATCATGCCGTCCATCTGGACCAGCAGCTCGTTGACGTACATGCTGCCGCCGCCCATGCCCATGCCGCCCATGATGATCTTCAGCGGACCCTTGGCCCGGTGGCGACTGGTGTCGGCGGGCGACATCGCGGAGGACACCGCCCCGCGGCTGCCGCCGACCGCGTCCAGCTCGTCGAGGAAGATCACGGCCCCGCCGTACTTGCGCGACAGCTTCCGGGCCTTCTTGAACAGCCGCATGATGCGCAGGTTGCCGATGCCCATGAACATGTTGTTGAAGCTGGTGCCCGAGGCGTACACGAACGGCACGTTGGCCGACCCGGCGATGGCCTTGCCGAGGAGGGTCTTGCCGGTGCCCGGCGGGCCCTCGAACAGGACCCCGTGGGGCGGGTAGCCGCCGGCGTCGCGGAACTTCTTGAACCCCTGGAACAGGGTCAGGGCCTCCTTGGTGGACTCGACGATCTCGGGCTGGCCGCGGACGTCGTCGAAGGTGACGTCGTACTCGCGCGGGTAGATGACGTAGGTCCCGCCCCTGGCCAGGAACCAGAACATGGCGACGAACTGCATCACCATCAGGGACATGAAGAACAGGAAGTAGAAGGCCAGCCCCATGAACGACAGCGGCAGCGCCGTGGTGGCCTTCCAGAGGTTGAAGTCGGGGGCCAGGGGGTGGCCGTTCCGGATCAGGAAGCCGCGGTACTCGGGGGCGACGCGGGGATCGCCGCCGAGGATGGTCCACCAGTCCATGCCCCGGTTGTTCTTGTACATCCAGTACAGGATGGGGATCGTCAGGGCATAGATGATCGCGAAGATGAGAAGCCGCTTCATGGTCTTTCTGATGGTGTATCGGAGTGGCTGACTCACGGACCCCCGCCCTTCCTGCCGCCAGTTGACGCCGACCGACCTGCTCACACTGCCTACGAGTATGACCGCCGGCCCCTGATCCCGCTATAGGACGGGCCAGCCCGAACAGACCACCCTCTGGCCGCGCGTGGGGGACAGGCCCTAGACTGCCAGACCTGACCACCCTAGGAGGTTCTTCCGCCCGTGCCCGGCCTCGCGGTCATCGCCCACACCGTCTGGGGCGCAGCCGGGTCCAGCCTCCACGACGCCCGCAACCGCCTCGGCGACGCCCACGGCCGCCGCCTCGACCTGGCCGTTGCCGTGGAGAGCGGGCGTATCACCGCCGTCGTCCCGGCCGCCGAGGTCGCCTCCCTCGGGGCCGAACGGGTCGTCGACCTGGGCGACGCCACCCTGATGCCGGGGTTCGTGGACGCCCATGTCCACCTGTCCGCCACCGGCCTGGCCGACCACGGCGCCGACCTGCGCCAGGCCCGCTCGGTGGCCGAGCTGCTGGAGCGGGTCCGGGCGGCCGCGGCCCGGGACGGCGCCGACGGCCTGCTGTGGGGGGACGGCTACGACGAGACCCGCTTCGAGACCCCAGAGCT
>DATENJ010000694.1:0-4827 GCA_035275125.1 Actinomycetes bacterium
CGGCGCGCCTCGACCTCGGGGGACATGGCCACGAACGAGGTGAAGTCCTCGATGAACAGCGAGGACTCGTACAGCATCCCCGAGCTGAAGACGGCGTTCATCAGCCGCTCGCCGAGGACGAAGACGGCGGCGGCGGCCGTCCCGGCGTCGGCCAGACCGATGCGGTCGTTGAGGGCCAGCACGAGCAGGCCGGCCACGATCCCGGCGAGCACCACCGTGGTCGCCAGGTTGCCGAGCAGCGACACCCGCAGCCGCCGCCTGGCCACCTTGCGCAGCTCGTCCATGTGCTCGTCGTACAGCCGGTCGTAGCGATCGCGCAGGAAGCCGCCGAGGCCGAAGGCCCGCAGCTCCTTGGCCGCGTCCTTGCCCGAGAGCAGCATGTAGAGGTAGTTGCGGCGGCGCTCGGTCTCGGTCATGCGGTGGCGGAACCCGAACATCAGCTCACCGCCCCTGGCCACGGCGATCAGCAGGGGGACGGACGCGGCCAGGACCAGCGGCACCAGCCAGGGCTGGAGGGCCAGCAGGGCCACGGTGATCCCGGCGATGCCGATCGCCGCGCCGGCCAGGCCGGTCAGTCCCTCAACGACCTGCCAGGGCCGGAACTGGCCGCCGCCGGCCGCCCGGACCAGCCGGTCGTGGAAGGCCGGGGTGTCGTAGGCCTCCAGCTCGACCTCGCTGGCCACGTCGATGATCTGGGACTGGGCATACCTCGAGGCCAGCTCGGCCAGGATCTCGCGGTGCTCGCGGCCGATGGCCGACAGGAACCCGAGGCTGGCCGTGACCACCGTCAGCAGCAGCAGCCTCGGCAGGACCTCCCCGGCGCCGGCGCCGCTGCGGCCGGCGGCGATCACCTCGTCCAGCACCCCTTTGCCGAGCAGCAGGACCGCGGCCAGCCCGAGCCCGTTGACCACCTTGACGGCCAGCACGACCAGCAACTCGCGCCGCCCCGCGGCCCACACCAGCCGGACCGCCTCCCGGCACAGCAGCGGGAGCCGCCGCAGCGACCGGTCGACCTGCGGCGACTCGTAGATGTCGGACCAGGTGACGCCGGTGGCGACGTCGCCGGTGGGGTCCTCCTCGCCGGCCGCCTTGCTCATGGCCGGATTGTCGCCCGCCGGCGGTGCTCTGGCCAGTCAGTTCCCGGCCTACGGGCCGGCTGGGCCCACCGGGCGTTGCCTGATGCCGGCCAGGCGGTCGCTCGGGCTCCACGGGGCGGCCCGGCCGACCGGATGGTGGTGGTCGCCCACCAGCCGCTGGATGCGTTCCGCCACCGTCAGGTCGTCGGCGGTCAGCGTCGAACCGGTCCGTGGGGCGAGCTCAAGGGTGACCCGGCCGCCTCGGATGGCGATGTCGGGCTGATGACCGGCCCCGGCGGTGGCGTCGGCCACCCGGCCGACGAACAACGTCGCCGAGGCGAAGTCGTCGAACTCGTAGGTCTTCCAGATGCCGTCGCCGTGGCGCTGCCAGCCGGGCAGCTCCTGCAGGCCGCGCGCCAGCGCCTCCTCGTTCGTGGCTGCCATGGCGCCTCCTTTCGTTGGCACACGACAATAATATCGCGTAACGATAGGAATTGCCCGTCGCCATGGCGTCAGGCGTCGGTTTCCAGGCCGGTCCAGAGGGTGTGCATCTGGTTGGTCAGCCGGGCTAGCTCCTCGAGATGGGACGCGGCCAGCGTCTCCAGGCGCGCGCGGCCGGTGTCGGTGAGGACGATCCGGACCGTGCGGGCGTCCTCAGTGCCGGCCTGGCGGGTGACCAGCCCGGCCGTGACCGCGCGGTCGATCAGCTCGACCGCGCTGTGGTGGCGCACGAGCAGGTAGCCGGCGATCTCCCCGATGGTCGGGCCCTCGGGGCCCGGATGCCCACGGACGGCGAGCAGCAGCTGGTGCTGGGCCGGGGTGATCCCGGCCGCCTCGGCCTGCTGCCCGCTCCAGTAGAGAAACCGGCGCAGGCCGGTACGGAAGGCGAGCAGGCGCTCGTAGTCCCGCTGGTCGAGTCGTGGCATGGCACGAACGATATCGGAGAGCTCCGCATCACAGGGCGCGAGCGCGTTCAGCTGGCCGCGAACAGCTGCCAGGGGTCGTCCAGGCCCTTGAGGGTGTGGGTCCCGCGGTCCTGGAGGGCGATGTCGGAGCCGGCGACCAGGTCCCGGACGGTCCGGGACACCAGGACCTCGCCCGGGCCGGCGGCGGCCATGATGCGGGCGCCGATGTGGACCGCGATCCCGCCGACGTCGTCGTCGCGGACCTCGAGCTCTCCGGTGTGGACCCCGGCCCGGATCTCGATGCCGGCCTCGCGCAGCTCCCGGCGTAGCCCGAGGGCGCAGCGGATGGCCCGGCCGGGCCCGTCGAAGACGGCCAGGATCCCGTCGCCGGTCCGCTTGACCAGCCGTCCCCCCTCCTGGGCGACCAGTCGCCGGGCCAGCTCGTCGTGGCGGTCCAGCAGTTCCCGCCAGCGCTCGTCGCCGGCTCGCTGGGCCAGCCCGGTGGAGCCGACGATGTCGGTGAACAGCACCGTTGCCAGCAGCCGCCGGCCCCTCCCGGTGTCCTTGGGCTCGACGGTGTCGACCACGACGTTGCGGACGCCGCGGGTGAAGGCGATCTCGTAGCGGTCGGCCGCCTGCTCGAAGTCGGCGGTCTTCCAGACCGCCTCGCCGGCCACCGCCCGGTAGGACTGGTCGTCGAAGGTGAGCCCGCTCGCCCCTCCGGCCACCGAGACCTTGGCCGCGGTGCCGACCGGGCGGTGGATGCTGACCTCCCTGACCCCGCCGTCGAACCGGAGCACCACGGCGCCGGCCGGGCGGGCCAGGGTCAGCTCCATGTTGGCCGCGGCGTGCCCCACCTCGAGGCCGAGCAGGCGGGCCCCGGCCAGGTCGGCCCGCACGCCCTCGATGCCCCGCGGCGCCTCGATCCGCCACCCGGCCGCCGGGCTCAAGCGGATGTCCGCGGCCTGCGTGCCCCAGCTGCCGGGGCGGATCCGGGGCCCGTACTCGACGGTGACCACGCCGTCCTGGACCCGGACCTTGGGCGGGGCGCCCTCGAACCGGGCTCGGTACGGCTCCGTCATCGACGAGTCGGTGCCGAGGGTGACGTTGGCCGTCCGGACCAGCCGCAGCCCCATGTTCCGGGCCGGCCCACCCAGGGACCCCAGGGGGGCGATCGCGGGCTCATCAGCCATGGGTGCTCCGGGTTCCGCTCGGCGCTGCTCAACCGACGCGCCAGCCTTACCACATGGCGGCGACGGGCGCGACGGCGTACCCGTCACCGGGCGACGGAGTTGCCGGTGGAATCGCCGGTCCGGCGGGGCGATACTCAAGTGTCGGTCACCCGTCCGCCGTCGGGGGCGCCCAATGTCCACCCACCCAGCTCCGGCACCCCAGCTCGTGGTGGAGACGGGCCGGCTGCGCGGCGCCACCTTCGAGGTCCCGCCCGGGCGGTCGGAGATCGGCCGGCAGGCCGGGGTGGCGATCGTGCTCGACGACCAGAACGTGAGCCGCCGCCACGCCCTCCTTGAGCGTACCGGCGGGCGGGTCGTCCTGACCGACCCGGGCTCGACCAACGGCACCTGGGTCAACCGGCGGCAGCTGCGCGCCGGCGACCCGCGCGACCGGGTCGAGCTGCGCGACGGGGACGAGCTGCGGATCGGGTCGGTGACGCTGCGGTTCTCGACGGCCGCGGCCGGCACCGCGACCGACGTCCGGGAGTACGTCTTCGGCGACGTGCACGGGCCGGTCCAGACCGGCAGCGGCCAGCAGTATGTCGCCGGGCGGGACCAGTACGTGGCCGGGCGGGACCAGTACCACGACAACAGCGTGCGGGTCGAGGGCGACTACGACCCCTGGGACGAGCTGTTCCGCGGGCGGGGGGTCGGGCGGGTCCTGATGGCCGTCGGCGGGATCATCGCCCTGGTCGGGTTCGGACTGGTGATGTTCTTCATCTTCTCCGCCTTCGGGTCCTCGATCGACGACTTCGGCGGCCCCGGCGAGCTCAGCGACCCGTTCAAGAGGGAGCTGTTCCCTGGCGTGCCGCTGGTCGCCGCCGGGTTCGGGCTGTTCCTGGTCGGGGGCGTGCTGGCCGGGATCGGCGGCGGCATGTCCAAGGCGTCCCGCAAGCGCGAGGAAGAGCTGCGCCGGGAGCGCCAGCGCTGGCAACGGAGGGGGTCCGATGGGTGAGGAACGCTACCGTTTCGGCAACGTCCAGGGACCGGTCCAGACCGGCGACGGCGTCCAGTACACGGCCGGCCGCGACCAGAACATCGCCGGCCGCGACCAGAACGTTGCCGGCCGGGACCAGGTCGTGGCCCAGGGCCAGACCCAGGAGGTCCTGGCCGAGCTGGCCGGCCTGCGAGAGGTCCTGGCCGCCCTCCGCCTGACCGGGCCCGAGCGCTCCAGCGCCGAGCAGGACCTCGCCGCCATGGAGGAGGCCGTCGACCGTCCCGACCCCGACCCCGCCACCGCCGGCCGCCACCTCCAGTCGTTCACCACCACCCTCAAGGAAGCCGGCGCCCTCGCCACCGCCGGCGTCGGCCTGGCCGAGTCGATCGCCAGGATCGCCCACTGGCTGGGGCCGCTTGGCGCGGCCGCTCTCGCCCTGCTCTAGGAGAGCGAGGTGGGGCTCCGCCCTCGGTCGCGGCTCGGATGTGCTTGACACTCTCGAACATATGTTCGAACATTACCCTATGGCGGCCACAGAAAGTGGTCTTAGCACCACTCTGAGCAGTTCCGGCGCTTCGGGCCGGACGGAGCTGGTAGGGCCGGGAACGACCCTGGCCGACGAGCGGCTGCTGCCGGTGGTCCCGGCCCTCGAACGCCTGCTGCCCGGCCGCGGCCTT
>DATENJ010000695.1:0-5895 GCA_035275125.1 Actinomycetes bacterium
ACGTCGTCGAGGTGCTCGCCGGCCAGGGCCAGGGCCACCGGCCAGCGCACGGCCGGGACCGGCTCGCCGGCGGCGTCGCGGACCTCGAAGCGGGCCTCGAAGCCCTGCCAGGTCCCTGGCACCTGCCCGGGGTCGTCGTAGCCCCAGATGCGGACGGCCTCGGCGTTGGCGTAGAGGAGACGCCCCGCGGCGTCCACCACGGCCACACCCTCGGCCAGCTGGCCGAGGACATCGGCCAGGTCGACCCCGGACGCCCCGGCCATGCCGGCCGGGCCGGGCGGGGGCAGGTCGGCGCGTGTATCCACGGCCGCAGTCTGCCCGACCGCCCGGCGGCCAGCAATGCGTTGCTCAGGGCTTGACGGGGGAGCTACCACGGCGGGTACCCGAGGCCCCCGGCACGCCGGCTAGCGCTCGATCGGGACCCCGACCAGGCTGCCCCACTCGGTCCAGGAGCCGTCGTAGTTGCGGACCTGGGGGTAGCCGAGGAGCTCGTGGAGCACGAACCAGGTGTGGGCGCTGCGCTCGCCGATCCGGCAGTAGGCGACCACGTCCTTGCCGGCGTCGACGCCCTGGGCGCCGTACAGCTCGGCCAGCTGGTCGTCGGTCAGGAACTTGCCGGTGGAGCCGTCGACCGACTTGGCCCAGGGGATGTTGACCGCGCCCGGGATGTGCCCGGGCCGCTGGGCGGCCTCCTGGGGCAGGTGCTCGGGGGCCAGCCTCTCACCCCGGTACTCCTCGGGGGAGCGGACGTCGACCAGGGCCGCGCCGTCGCCGGTCTCGACCGCGTCGAGCACCTGGTCGCGGAAGGCCCGGATCGAGGTGTCGGGCTCGCGCACCGGGTAGCCGCTGGTTGACTGCACGTCGGCCGGGTCGCCGGTCAGCTCGCGGCCCTCCAGCTCCCAGGCCTTGCGGCCGCCGTCCAGCAGCTGGACCGGCCCGTGCCCGTACACCTTGTAGTACCAGTAGGCGTAGGCGGCGAACCAGTTGTTGTTGCCCCCGTACAGGATCACGGTCGTGTCGGGGGTGATGCCGAGGGTGTCCTGGAGCTTGGCGAACTGCTCGGGCGCGATGAAGTCGCGCCGCAGCGGGTCCTGGAGGTCGGTGTTCCAGTTGACGGCGACGGCCCCACGGATGTGCCCACGGCCGTAGGCGTCGGTGTCCTCGTCGACCTCGACGATGCGCAGGTTGGGGTTGTCCAGGTTGTCGGCCAGCCAGTCGGTGGAGACCAGCAGCTGATCACGGTTGGCCATGTGTACGGATGCCTCCTCGGGCAGCTCGTTCGACGGTGAGGAAGCGGCCGCGGCTCGGTTCGGGCCCGCTAGCGCGGGGCGACCTGTGCCGCGACCCGCCGACACGGCGGGCGACCGGCGGCCGAGTTCCCCGTGCCGAGGCCCATCGGCGCGCAGGCGCGCGTGGTCAGCGCGGCCGGGCCTCTGTGGACGGCCGCGGTCGCCTGCACGTCCGCGATGGGTACGATCATGGGGATACAGGCTGCCAGCAGAGCGGGCAGCTCGTCAACGAACCGTCCGTTCCCGAGCTTCACCAAGGAGTCCCAATGGCCTTCTCGCCAGACAGCGGCGACGCGCTGGTCGTGGTCGACGTGCAGCGCGACTTCTGCCCAGGGGGCAGCCTGGCCGTCCCCGAGGGGGACCGGGTGGTGCCGGTCATCAACCGGCTCGCCCCCCGGTTCCAGACCGTGGTCACCACCCACGACAGCCACCCGCCCGACCACTCCTCCTTCGCCGCCCAGGGGGGCCCGTGGCCGCCCCACTGCGTCGAGGGCACGCCCGGCTGGGAGCTCCACCCCGACCTGCGGGTCGATGCCAACCACCAGGTGTTCAAGGGCCGCGACCGGGAGCTGGACGGCTACACCGGCTGGAACCCCGAGCTGGCCGACTTCCTGTCCCATCGGGGCGCGACCCGGGTGGTGGTGGTCGGGCTCGCCCTCGACTACTGCGTCCAGGCGACCGCCCTTGACGCCAGGGCGGCCGGCCACGAGGTGCTGGTCCTCACCGACGCCACCAGGGCGGTGAACGTCAAGCCGGACGACGGCGAGCGGGCCCTCGACGCCCTGCGCGCCGCCGGTGTCCGCGAGGACCGCGCCGAAGGCTAGCCGCTGGGGCTAGATTTCGGTTTGCGAGCCGGCGGGTACCAGTCCAACACTGAGGGAGCGAAGGAGGGATGGTTGGCGTCGAAGGCGCAGCAGTTCCGTGAGCACTGGGCCGACGAGCTGGACGGCGCGGCCATGTACCGCGCCCTCGCCGAGCGCGCCGACGGCGAGCAGCGCGAGATCTTCCTCGAGCTGTCCCGGGCCGAGGAGCGCCACGCCGCCCACTGGGCGGCCAAGCTGGTCGAGCTGGGCGAGCCCGAGCCGCGGCCCGAGCAGCACCGCCGCGGGCTGCGGGTGCGGGTGGTGGCCTGGCTGGCCCGGAGGTTCGGGACCCGGGCGGTGCTGCCGATCGTGGAGCGGGCCGAGATCGGCGACGCCGGCCACTACGACGGCATGCCCGACGCCACCGCGGCCATGGCCACCGACGAGCGCATCCACGCCCGGGTGCTGGCCGGGCTGACACCCTCGACGGTCCGGGGCGGCGGGATCATGCGCGGCGAGCGCTGGCACCGAGGAGACGCCTCGGGCTCCCTGCGGGCGGCCATCTTCGGGGTCAACGACGGCCTGGTGTCGAACCTGGCCCTGGTCATGGGCGTGACCGGCGGGACCGGCGACCGCCGGCTGATCCTGCTCGCCGGGGTGGCCGGGCTGCTGGCGGGCGCGTTCTCGATGGGCGCGGGCGAGTACATCTCGGTGAGCTCCCAGCGGGAGCTGTTCGAGCGCGAGCTCGCCCTCGAGGCCGAGGAGATCGAGGCCATGCCCGACGAGGAGGCCAACGAGCTCGCCCTCATCTACCGGGCCAAGGGCGTCGGCCGCGAGGAGGCCGAGGCGATGGCGGCCCGGATCATGCGCGACCGCACCACCGCGCTGGACACCATGGCCCGCGAGGAGCTGGGCCTCAACCCCGACGAGCTGGGCTCGCCCCGGGGCGTCGCCATCTCCAGCTTCTTGTCGTTCGCGGTCGGGGCGGTCGTCCCGGTGCTGCCCTGGCTGGTCGCCTCGGGCGCGGCCGCCCTGGCCACCTCCCTGGCCCTCTCGGCACTCGCCCTGTTCCTGGTCGGCGCCGGCATCAGCCTGCTCACCGGCCGTTCCCTCCTCCAGTCCGGGGCCAGGATGCTGCTGGTCGGCGGGCTGGCCGCCGCGGCCACCTTCGGGATCGGCCGCCTCATCGGTGTGAGCGTCAGTTGACCCAGACCCCCATGACCAACGGCGAGCTGCGCCGCGTGCTGCTGCTCGGCCCCCCCGGTTCCGGCAAGGGCACCCTTGCCCCCCATCTGTCCGAGCTGCTCGGCGTGCCGCACGTGTCGTCGGGCCAGCTGCTGCGGGCCTCGGCCGCCGAGGGCGACCCCCACCGCATCGCCGAGCAGGTGGCGCGAGGGCAACCCGTGCCCGACCGGGTCGCCCTCCAGGTGGTCGGCGCCCACCTCGGGCCCGGCTTCATCCTCGACGGGTTCCCGCGCACCGTCCGTCAGGCGGCCGAGCTCGACCGGCTGCTCGAGGGCGACGCCCGCGACGTCCAGCTGGTGCTGGAGCTGGTGGTGCCCGACGAGGTCGCCTCGGCCCGGCTGTCGCGGCTGGCCCGGATGGAGAGCCGCAGCGACGACAGCCCGGACACGGTGGCGGCGCGGCTGGTCACCTACCGGCGCGAGGCCGGCCCGCTGCTGGCCCACTACGTCGGCCGCGTCCGCCGGGTCAGTGCCTCCGGCGACGTCGACGAGGTCTTCCTCCGGGCCGAACGGGCCCTGGCCTCGCGCCCCCGGACCACCTCCGGCTGAGCCGGGTCCCCGCGGCCGCCAGGGATCAGGTGACGACCGGGCTGCGCCGCTCCAGCAGGACCACGTCCCGCCAGCGGCCGTCCAGCTTGCCGAGGCGCTCGCGCACCCCGACGGTGCGGAAGCCGCAGCGACGGTGCAGGGCCAGGCTGGCCGTGTTCTCGGGGAAGATGCCGGCCTGGACCGTCCAGATCCGGGCGGCATCGGCCCCGACGACCAGCTCCTCGAGCAGGGCCCGGCCGACCCCACGGCCGGTCGCCTCGGCGGCCACGTACACGCTGGCCTCGGCTACCCCAGCGTAGGCACAGCGGTCGGAGACCGGGGACAGGGCCGCCCAGCCGGCGACCCGGCCGCCCAGCATCGCCACCAGCCGGTGGCCGGCCAGGTGGCTGGCGTCCCAGGCCGCCCAGCTGGGGGCGGCGGTCTCGAAGGTGGCGTCGCCGGTGGCGATGCCCTGCTCGAAGATGGCCCTGGTCTGCGGCCAGTGGGTGGCGGTCATCGGCTCGATCGTCGGGGCGTCCATGGGCAGATGGTGCCGCACCACCCAGCGGGCCGCAGCCCAGGGGCGTGGCTAGCGTCGAGGGGCGCGTGGGCGGGCCGACTCGAAGGCGGAGACCCGGGCCAGGACGCGGTCGCGCCGGGCTGCCGTGGCCACAATGACCAGGCCGAGGCCGATGGCGGCGGTGCCGGCCAGCAGGAGTGCGGCGCTCCGGGAGGGGCCGGTGAACGGCAGGTTGCACATGGCCGCGCCCTTGGCCATCACATGGTCGGCGAAGGCGATCTTGCTGCCGTCGGGCCTGCTGACCGTCAGGCGGATGCTCAGGACCTTGTTCAGGCGGGCCGGCATCTCGGCCATGAACTCGCCCTTGGCCGATGTCCGCACCGTCTGGCCGGCCAGGGTGCCGCCGGTGTCCCGGTTGGTCAGGGTGAGCTGCATGGAGGTGCTCTTGGGCAGGCCCTTGCCCATGGCCGTGATGCTGGTGCAGGTCATGTCGTGCAGGCCGATGTGCTGCTTGGTCTCGGCCGCCGAGGCGGCCGCGGGCAGCGACAGCGCCGCCATCAGGCCGAGGATCGCCAAGATCCTGCACAGGCGCATGCTGGTCATCCTTTCGGTGTGGGGGAGCCGGCTGGGGGCCGGTCAGTGGATCGACATCGACGAGGTGGTGGCGCGGACCGCCAGGTCGTCGACCAGCAGGTTGGTCCCGCTGGCCAGGGTCGGGGCGATGAGCTCGACGCCAAGGGTCGCGCCGGGCCGGTGGGTGTCGTGGGAGACGTCGAGGCGCTGCCACTGGCCGGCCGTGGCGACCGCGCCGACGGTGTCCACCGCGAACCGCCGGCCGTCGCGCAGCTCGAACAGGTTGACCTCGACCTCGACCCCGGGCCGGCTGGCCAGGACCCAGACCGAGGCCTCGTAGCGCTTGCCCGCCTTCAGGCTGGCCACCTCGTCGTGCAGGACGCCCGGCCGGCTCGACGACCCACGGGTCAGGCGCAGGCCCCAGTCGCCGCTGTGGCCCTTCTCCACCCGGTCCAGGCCGGCCTTGCCAACCGCCGACCAGCCGCTGACGCCGGACTCGAACCCGGCGTCGGCGAGCAGGTTGCCGTCGTCGGGCTTCGCGGCCGGGCGGGTGCTGGCCGGGCTCGGCGTGGTGGCCGCGGCCCTGGTGGTGGTCGGGGCCGGGGGCAGCAGGTTGGGGAGACGGGCCGCGCTCGACTCGGGCCGGTCGAGCAGCGAGCCGAGCAGGATGACGGTGGTGAGCCCGATGGCCACCAGGGCCAGGATCGACTCGACGAGCAGGTGCTCGCGTGGCCGGGGCCGGGTCCGCGGCGGGGGAGCGAGGTGGCGTGGCGGGGTCCGCTGCATGCCCGAAAGCTCCCAGCCGACGCTAATGCCCCGGTAACGCCGGGGAAGATGGTGGGAATCAGACGGGCGGGTCGGGGGGCGCGGGGCGCAGCGCGGTGGCGAGGAACGCGCTGGCCGCCTGCCGCTGGTCCTCGGCCCAGTCGGTGGCGCCG
>DATENJ010000696.1:0-16161 GCA_035275125.1 Actinomycetes bacterium
ATCCCCAACTCAAGCACCACTACCCGGAACTGGGCGAGACCCTGCAGGCCCGGCGCCTGTCGGTCGAGCTCCGCTTCGCGGAATTCCAGCAATACGACCGCATCGCATTGGCGGAGGCGGTTCTGGAGCAGGACGAGCGTGGCTTCCGCCCGAGCACCTATCTGGCGTTTCAGCATCGGTACGTGGAGGGGGCGTCCGGGGAGGCGAGTTGGCTGGAGCGAGCGCGTACCGCGGTCGGCGGACTTGGGGAGGACTCGAATCTCAGCCGATTGGTGACTGGGCTTGGGGCTGCGTGGCCTACCGCGCGGCCCTGTTCCTACTCGGTCGTCCTCCGCTTGAAGAAGTAGGTTGCCGCCGGTGCTGCCACGGCCAGGATCACCACCGACCAGATCAGCGCGGCTTCTATCGGGTGCTGCATCGGCCACGCCTGGATGGTTGCCGATGGGTTGGGGTTTCCCCAGAGCACGCGGGTCCCGGCCACGACCGCGCTCACGGGGTTCCAGGTGGTGATCGCCTGAAGCCAGCCCGGCATGTGCTGGGTTGGCACCAGGGCGTTGGACACGAGGGTGAGGGGCAGGAGCACGATGAAGCCGAACGAGGTGGCCGTTTCGGGGCTCTTCGCGTTCAGCCCCAGGCAGGCGGACACCCACTGCACCGCGTAGGCGAAGAACAGCATCAGCGCGAAGCCCCCGATGACCGATGCGGCGTTCGCCCCCGGACGCCACCCGACAGCCAGGCCGGTCAGCGCGACGATGAGGGCGCAGAGCACAGCCGTGAGTAGGTCCGCCAGCGATCGCCCCACCAAAACGGCGGAACGCCACATGGGGAGGGTGCGAAAGCGATCCATCACGCCCTCGTGGAGATCGGTGCTCAGTCCGACCGCGGTGCCCATGGTCGAGCTGACAAGGTTGAGAGCCAAGATGCCGGCCAGGACGTAGTCCACGTAGCTCCCGCCCGGGATCGGGATGCCGCTGCCGAAGATGTAGACAAACAGCAGGGTGAAGATCAGGGGCTGAATGGTCACATCCGACAGCTGCACGGGCGCGCGCGAAATGTGGATCAGGTTGCGCCGGGTCATGGCCCAGGTGTCGGACAGTGGACCGCGCACGCTGCCAGACGAGCGCGGCCGCTCGGAGCCGATACCCGACCTGGCGATCGCCGTGCTGGTCATGCACGCACCTCCCGGGCCTCGTGGTCGTCACCAGTTCGGCGGGGAGCATCGGCGGTGCCAGTACCAGCCGCGCGGCCGTCGCCGGCGATGTGCCCGCCAGTGAGGGCGAAGAACACGTCGTCGAGCGAGGGACGGCGCACCTCGATGTTGTCCACGAGCGCTCCGGCGGCGTCGAGCGCCCGCACGAGGGCGGTGGCGAGCCCCGGTGTCGCGTCCACGCCCGCGCTGAGACGCCGTCCGTCGTCGCTCGCGAGAACGCGCCCGGCCACCAGCGGCGCCATGGCGTCGGCCGCGCCGGCGTGGGGCACCGCCAGCGTCACCTCGACATGCGCGCTCCGGCTCGCCTCCTTGAGCTCCTGCGGTGTCCCTTCGGCGATCACCTCGCCGTGGTCGACGACGACGATGCGATTGGCCAGAGCGTCGGCCTCGTCGAGGTATTGCGTGGTCAGCAGGACCGTGACCCCCTCACCGGTAAGCGCCCGGATGATGTCCCACGCCCGCTGGCGGCCCGCCGGATCCAGCCCGGTCGTCGGCTCGTCGAGGAAGAGCACCGGCGGCCGCGCCATCAGCGACGCCGCCACGTCGAGCCGACGACGCATGCCACCCGAGTAGCCCTTCAACACCCGGTCGGCCGCGCCGGCCAGGTCGAACTGGGCTAGGAGCTCCGCCGCCCGGGCCCGTGACGCGGCCCGTCCCATGCCGGAGAGCTCCCCGACGATCACCAGGTTCTGGCGCCCGGTGAGCAGAGGGTCGAGCGTCGCTTCCTGGCCGACGACGCCGATGTAGCGCCTCACCTGGCCGGGATGCTTCACCACGTCGATCCCCGCAACGGTGGCCCGGCCGGCGTCGGGGAGGGCCAGCGTGGTCAAGATCCGCACCGCGGTGGTCTTGCCGGCGCCGTTCGGGCCGAGCAGGCCAAGGACCGTCCCGGCGGGAACGGCGAAGCCGACACCGGCCAGGGCCCGGGTCTCCCCGTAGTGCTTGGCCAGCCCCTCGGCCTCGATCATCGGCCCGGTTTCCTTACCGTCACCCATGTGGCTTGTCTCCCTGCACGGCGATACTCCCTTCAGGGAAGGACGGTCCCGCGAGCACCGTCTTGGCCGGCGGCGCTGGGTGTCCCGGTAGCCTGTGCCAGGCCGGCGGGCGGGAGTTGGCCCGGCTGGGTCAGCGGTCCGCTGCGGAATAGCGCCAGGGCGACGATCGCACCGAAGGCGAGGATCGCGGCGGACCACCAGAAGGCGGTTGTGTAGCCGTGGATCAGGGCGAGCCCGGTCAGCTGCGGGCTAGGTCGGCCGTTGACCAAGGTGGAGGGGTTGAGGTGGCCGGCGATGTAGCTGGCGACAGTGCTGGCGAAGATGGTGTTGAGCAGGGAGGTGCCGATCGAGCCGCCGAGCTGCTGCCCGGTGTTGATCGTGGCCGAGGCCACTCCGGTGTCGTGGGGGGCGACGCCGAAGGTGCCGGTGTTGAACACCGGCGCGAACACCAGGCCAAAGCCCACGCCGATGATCAGCAGTGAGGGCAGAACTGCGGTGGCGTAGCTGGAGTGCACGCCAATCCTGGTCAGCAGGACCAGGCCGACGGAGGCGAGCAGCATCCCGGTCGGTGCCAGCGGCCTGGGCCCGGTGCGGGGCATCAGCACGATGTTGGAGGTGACCGAGGACGCCATGAGGCAGGCGACCATCGGCAGGAAGGCGACGCCGGTGACCACTGGTGAAAAGCCCAGGGTCTGCTGCAGGTAGTAGGTGAGGAACAAGAACACCCCGAACATGCCGGTCGCGGCGATCAGCATGGTGAGGTACGCGCCACCGCGGTTACGGTCGGCCACGATCCGCGGCGGCAGCAGCGGCTCCGGCGCACGGGTCTGCCGCCAGGCGAACCCGGCCAGCAAGACCACCCCGGCGACGAGGAAGCCCCAGGTCGACGAGGCGTGCCAGCCGTGCAGGGCAGCATTGGAGAAGCCGTAGACGATGCAGAACATGCCGCCAGAGACCAGTGCCGCTCCGGGAAGGTCAAGCTTGGGCTTTCCCGGCGTGGACTGGCGGCGCAGCAGCGTCACAGCGCCGGCGGCGGCGATGCCGGCGAAGATCAGGTTCACGTACAGGCACCAGCGCCAGGACAGGTACTCGGTGAGCACTCCGCCCAGCAGCAGCCCGATCGCCCCGCCGACCCCCGCGACCGCACCGTACACACCGAAGGCCCTGCCACGTTCTTTAGGGTCACTGAACGTCACGGCAAGCAGCGACAGCGCCGACGGCGCGAGCAACGCCCCGAACGCCCCCTGACCGGCCCGCGCCGCCACCAGCATGCCAAAGTTCACTGCCGCCCCACCGACCGCGGATGCGACGGCAAACCCGATCAGGCCGGCCAGGAAGGTCACCTTCCGGCCGAACACGTCAGCCAGCTTGCCGCCCAAGAGCAGCAGGCTGCCAAACGCCAGCGCGTACGCCGTGACCACCCACTGCCGGTCCACGATGGAGAACCCTAGATCCTGCTGTGCACTCGGCAACGCGATGTTCATGATCGTCGCGTCGAGCACGATCATGAGCTGCGCGAGAGCGATCACCCCAAGGATCAGCCACCGGTGTTCCGGCACGGCAGGCCCGGCCTGGGGAAGCGCCCCGCCGGACCGGGCATCTGCGGGCTGGGTCATGGCATGGCCTTCCTGACGCGGGCTCCCTCACGGTCATCCATGTGGCTTTTCTCCTGCGGTGGCATCCCCGGCTGGGTAGGGGCGGGTGGCTGGTGCTGTGGCCAGGGGGTAGACGACCTCGTCCATGATCTGGCAGGCGAACCGGGTACTGGGCAGCTCGCCGGCTATCACAACCTGCTGGAGGCCGAGCGCGGGGAACAGCCTGGCCAGCAGGTCCAGGTCGTGGCCGCCGGGCATTTCGCCCCGGGCCACCGCCCGCTCGAACACCGTGCGGAAACTGGCCATCCGCGGCGCGATGAACTTGTCCCCGAACACTCGCCGCAGCTCGCCGTCGTGGGCCAGGGCGTTGACCATGCCGATTGTCACCTGGGCGCCGAACTGGCTCTCTGGGCTGGTGATGGACTGCGCCAAGGCGCGCAGGTCCTGCCGCAGCGACCCGGTGTCGGGGATCTCAGGGGCGCCCTTCAGGCTGTTCAGCGCATCGACGACAAGTTCTGCCTTGCCCGGCCAGCGCCGGTAGATCGTGGTCTTGCCCGCCCGGGCGCGCGCGGCCACCGCGTCCATGGTCAGCCGGTCATAGCCCACCTCGGCGAGCAGGGCGAGCGCTGCCTCCCGCAAGGCCAGGTCACGCGAGCTGTCCAGGGAACGGCCGCCACGGTGGCGGGTCTTCGACACCTCACCGGCTCCGCGGGCCCGGCTCATACTGATCCTCCCCCGCCGCACTTTCGCTACCAAGGCGTTTCGCTACTGCATAGTAGCGCTATGCGCGGCGAACGGCGACCGCCGGCATCTTCGCGGCAGAGGTTTGCTTGCTTTGGCTGGGTACGTCGGCCGGGGTACAGTCGCGGCATCGGGCAAACCGTCCACAAAGGAGCATCGCGACGATGGCTGCTGCGACCCCGACGATCGTCCTCGTCCACGGCGCCTGGGCCGACGCGACCGGCTTCGACGCCGAGCTCCGCGCCCTGCAGAGCCGAGGGTTCCGCGCCATCGGCTTCGCCAACCCGCTTCGCGACCTCGCCGGCGACGCCGCCTACCTGACCGAGTTCCTGGCCACCCTGACCGGTCCGATCGTGCTCGTCGGCCACTCCTACGGCGGCAACGTCATCTCCATGGCCGCGGTCGGCAACGACCAGGTCCAGGCACTGGTCTACTTCAACGGCTGGATGTGCGACCAGGGCGAGAGCCAACAGCAACTCCTGGAGCGCTTCGAAGGCAGCCTGGTCGGCCCCTCGATCCGACCCGTCCCCTACACCGCCCCCGACGGGAGCGAGGGCACGGATCTGTTCCTTGACCCCGAGGCGTTCGGTGACGCCTTCGCCGCCGACGTCGACGCTGAGACGGCCGCGGTGATGGCGGCGGCCCAGCGGCCGTATGCCGCGGCCGCGTTCGCGGGTGCGCCGTCGGGGCCGCCGGCGTGGACGACGCTGCCGTGCTGGTATCTGTTGGGCACCCAGGACAAGGCGATCCCGCCGGCGCTGCAGCGGTTCATGGCCGAGCGCGCCAACGCCACCATCGTGGAGGTGGCGACCTCGCACGTCTCGTTCGTGTCCCAGCCCGAGGCCGCGACCCAGCTCATCCTCCAGGCCGTCGAGGCAACCGCCAAGGCCGGGTAGTAGTGGGTTCAGACAAGGCGGAGTAAGACTTCCCGAAGAACAAGTGGCTTGGCCTGGCCCCCGCGTTCTTTGGGACCATGCAGGCTGGCGGCCACGGCGCGGTCTTCCCCCGTATCGCCGGGGACAACTACAGCCCTGGGTTCTTGGCCTCCTTCTTCCTCAACGCCAACACCGGGCCGGTTCGCCGAGCCACAGTCGCCCATCACCAGGCCGGCAGCGCTGGGCCAGCGCCGGTCTCTGGTTCAAGGCTCTGGGACGTCTCCGCCTGGTCCCGGGTGCCGCCGGGGGCGCCGGCGTTGACGCCGCAGGCGCCGTCACAGAAGGGCCGGTTCTGGGTGCGGCCGCAGGCGCACAGCGCGGCCCGGGTCTCGGCCAGCGGTCCCTGGGGGGTGTCCAGAACAAGCTCGCCGCGGACCAGCAGCGGCCCCCGAGGGTCGCGGGTGACGGTGGTCGGATGGGTTGGTTCCTCGGCTTCGGCTGCCTGCAGGCGGTAGTGGAGGGCGCCGGTTGGGCAGCGGCGGACGACCTCGGCCACGCTCTGGGCGTCGGCCAGGCCGACGCGGATCCAGGGTCGGCGGGTCGGGTCGAACACCTGGGGCAGCCCGCGGACGCATTCGGCGTAGTGGCGGCAGCGGCCCCGGTCGTAGAACACGGTGATCTCCTGGGCCGCATAGGCCCGGCCAAGCCTGCTGTCGTCAGCTGGGGTGGCCATGGTCGCTCGGGACGGCCGGGTCGCCGGCGACCAGGTCGGCC
Source organism: Actinomycetes bacterium (assembly GCA_035275125.1). Lineage (GTDB taxonomy): Bacteria > Actinomycetota > CALGFH01 > CALGFH01 > CALGFH01 > CALGFH01. The sequence goes on from DATENJ010000696.1 coordinate 6,191, forward strand.
TGGTCGGGGTGGCGGCGCAGGTAGGCACCAACGAACGGACAAAGAGGGACGAGCTTGAGCCCACGGGCGCGGAGGTCCTCCAAGGCGCCGGCGACCAGCCGCTCGCCTAGCCCCTGGCCCGCGAAGGCGGGGTCGACCTCGGTGTGGATCAGGAACACCACCCCCGGCTTGGACCGGTACTCGATCAGCCCGGCACGGGTCGTTCCCAGCCAGAGCTCATAGCGCGACGCCTGCGAGTTGTCGGCGACACGGGGCTCTGTCGCAGCGTTCTCGGGCTGCAGCGGATCGGCGCCGAGCTTGCCCGCCATCGAAGGTTCCCTCCTGGAGGTCGGTGGTGCGCGCTAGGGGTTGGCCGGCTGGGGTGGGTTGAGGACGGCTTCGATCTCGAGGAAGACCTGGATGCGGTCGTCGATGACCACCCCGCCGCCGTCCAAGGGGATGTTGGTGCTGATGCCGAGGTCGCCCCGGTCGAGCTCGGTAGTGGCCGAGAAGCCGGCCCGGGTGCCGCCGTAAGGGTCGCGGATGAAGCCGTTGACGTCCAAGGCCAGGGTGACCGGCCGGGTCACCCCGTGCAAGGTCAGCTCAAGCAAGTCGGATCAGGTTGACGCCGGCCAGCGGACCACGAACCTGTTGCATCCTGCCCCTCTGATGAGGTCACCGATCCCCGATCGTCAGCGCAACGTACTGGTCAGGGATGGACCGGTGCGCTGGGCCCGAGGTCCAGGCGGATCGACTGCATGATGGCGAACGTGGTGGTCCGGGTGAAGATCTCGATGTCGGCGGCGGCCAGCACGCCGGTGTACTTGGCGATCACGGGCTTGGCGGCGGCGTCGGTCACCGCGTCCAGGTAGCCCTGCACCCCGGCCCAGGTGTTCTCCCCGTACTTCATGAAGTACGGGGTCGGGTCGACAGTGCCAAGCGCCTCCCCGGCGCTGGTTTGGATGTCGGCGATGTAGGCCTGGTGCACCGCGACGTCCTCGCGGGTGGCCAGCCGGCCAAGATGCCCGCAGATGAAGTGGGTCCACGGGTAGGACAGCGCGGTCGCCGGGGCCTGGAGGTAGCCGGGCACGTCCTCGCTGAGGTTGAGGTTGTAGATGGGCACCCACCCGGCGTTGACGACATCGATCAGCATCAGGGTGTCGTGGTCGGGGAAGTGGATGTAGATGTTGTCGGGCGAGTGGTTGGGCCCGTGCCAGGCCAGCTCGACCCGCTCACCCGCAACCTCCAGGGTGTACTGGTCCTGGAAGGTCACCTCCGGCGCCGGCCTGGCCGAGTCGTTGTCCCGCAGCAGCAGCCGCCGGGTCTCCTCGTGCCCGACCCTCACGACGTTGTCGAACAGCGAGGCCGCGCCGGCGTGGTCGTGGTGGTGATGGGAGTAGACCAGGTGCGTCACCTGGTTGCTCACGCCCTCGGCCGTGGCGACCTCGTCCACGGCCCGTTGCAGGTTGTTCCCGATGGTGGGGGGCGCGTCGAATAGCACCACGCCGTCGGGGGTGGTCAGGAAGGCCGACTGGTAGGTGCCGTCGGTAACCCAATACAGGTTCCGCTCGACCCGGCCGACGTGGTAGCCCTGGTCGTTGAGGGCCGGGCCGAGCGCCGACCGGGGGACCGGCGCGTAGTCCGGCAGGGCATCGGCGCCGCTCACGCCAATAGCTGGTGATGTCACGGTGTCTCCCTTGCGTCTCGGGCACGTCCCGTGGTGGCCGTGCGAACCTTCGCGACCGACCCAGGCTTGCCGCCAGGCAGGTGAGCGGTCGTCACCGGATCCTGGTGATTCGCGCGGGACCCTGTTGGCGGCGTGGATGCTCGCGCGCAGTCGACCAAGCACGTACGCTGGCCTGGTGCCGAGAGGGAGGGCGCTCGGACCGTGTCGCCGAGGACAAGGCGTCAGGCATAGACACCAGGGCAGACCTTGAAGGTAGCTCCAGCAACTCCCCGGCTGATCGACCGGAGCGATCTCCTCGCCGCGCTGGATCGCGCTGCGGCGGGGAAGGTGACGATCCTTTCGGCTCCCGCCGGCAGCGGGAAGACGTCGCTGCTGCGCGCCTGGGCCAACCGTCCGGGGCAGCCCCATGGGCTCGCCGTCCTCCAGGTGCAACGCGACCAGCACGACGCCCAGCAGTTCTGGCTTGCCCTGTTGGACGCGGTCCGTCAGGCCTCCGGCACAACCAGCCGAGCAGAACCACCGACAGCAACACCCGACTTCAACGGGCCGGCGTTGGTCGACCGGGTGCGATCGGAGCTCGCTGATGCTCGCGACGGCATCACGTTGGTTATCGATGATCTCCACGAGCTGCACTCGCCGGAGGCCCTCGCCCAGCTCACAGGCCTGCTGACGAACCTTCCCGCCAACGTGCACGCGATCCTGGCGACGCGTCGCGATCTGCGGCTGGAGCTGCATCGGCTCCGCCTCGCCGGTGAGCTGGCCGAGCTCCGCGGAGCGGAGCTGCGCTTCACCGAGCGCGAAACCCGCGAGCTCCTCGACGCCTCGGGGATCGCGCTGTCCGATGCCGGGGTGGCGTTGCTGCACCAGCGAACCGAGGGGTGGGCCGCGGGCCTGCGGCTGGCGGCGATCTCCCTGGCTGGTCACCCCGATCCCGAGCGGTTCGTGGCCGAGTTCTCCGGCAGCGACCGCACGGTCGCCGAATACCTGCTCGCCGAGATGCTGGACCGCCAGCCAGACGAGATCCAGCAGCTGTTGCTGAGTACCTCGCTGCTCGATCGGGTCGACGGGGAGCTGGCTGATCTGCTGACCGGCCGCCCTGGCTCGGAGCGGATCCTGCTGGAGCTCGAAGACGCGAATGCCTTCGTGGTGTCCCTCGACCCCGATCGCAGGTGGTTTCGCTACCACCACTTGTTGGCGGATTTCCTGCGGCTGGAGCTGCGCCGGACGCGGCCTGAGGAGGTGCCAGGGCTGCACCGGCGGGCTGCGGGCTGGTTCACCGGCCACGGCCAGGTGGTCGACGCCATCCGGCACATCCAGGCGGCAGGTGACTGGTCGGAGGCGGCTCGGTTGCTGGCCGACCATTCGTTCAGCCTGACCCTCGACGGGCAGGCCCAGACGATCCAGGCGCTGGTGCGGGCCTTCCCTCAGGGAGCCGCGGATGACCCCGAGCTGGCCCTGGTGCGCGCTGCGGATGACCTGCTCCACGGACACCTGGACGAGGCGGCCGCCCACCTGGCGGTCGCCGAGACCTATGTCAAGACGGCGCCACCAGATCGTCAGCGCCGGCTCCGGGTGGCTGTACTGTCGCTGAAGCTGGGGCTGGCGCGGCGCCGCGGCCACTGGGCCGACATTGTCGAGCAGGCCAGGTTCCTGGCCTCCCCGGTCACCGGGGAGTCTGATGAGGACATCGCGCTCGACAGCGACCTGCGGGCGGTGGCGCTGTACAACCTGGGGACCCTTGAGGCCTGGTCCCTGGGGCTGCCAGACGCCGAACGCCACCTCCAGGAGGGCGCCATCCTGGCCCGGCAGATCGGCCGGCCCTATCTCGAAGTCGGCTGCCTCGCCCAGCTCGGGTTCGCGTCGAGGATCCGCTCGTTCGCCACGACCCGGCAGCGCTGCCACGAAGCGATTGCGCTTGCCGAGCGACACGACTGGGGTGCGGAGCCGGTGATCGCGCCCGCGCTGGTGACGCTGGCCGGCAACCTGGTCTGGACGGGCGAGCTTGACGAGAGCGAACGGTGGCTGCAGCGCACCGCACAGGCCCTCCAATCCGACGCCGGGCCGGGCATAAGCCAGCTGCTGCACCTGGCGACCGGAAGGCTCCACGCCGCCCGCGGCCGCCACCACGAGGCGCTCGAGGAGCTCCGCGCGGCCGAACACCTGGGATCGCAGCTGGCGGGCCCGCACGCGCTGGCGAGCCAGGTGACCGGCTGGATGCTGGCCACCCAGGCCCGCCTCGGGCAGGCCGGCCAAGCCCGCGCCGCGCTCGCGGCGCTCAGCGACGAGCAGGCGAACGCGGGCGAAATCCGCAATGCCCGCGCGGTGATCTGCCTCGTCGAGGGCGATCCGGCCGCAGCGCTAGGCGCGCTGGCCGACGTCCTCGACGGCACGGCACCGGTCATCGGGAACGTCACGGTCATTGAAACCTACCTGTTGGCCGCGCTCGCCCGCCGTGCGCTCGGCGACCAGCGCGCGGCGAACACGGCAACCGAGCACGCGCTCGCCCTCGCCGAGCCCGACCGGCTGGTCCTGCCGTTCGCCATGACGGGCGCAGGGGAGCTGCTCGAGGCCCTGCCGCGGCACGAGACAGCCCACGCGGCGCTGGTCGCCGACATCCTCGACGTCGTGCACGGCGCATCCTTGCCAGTCAAGGACCAGGCCCTGTCGCCGCAAGCCGACGAGCTCAGCCCAAGCGAGCTTCGGGTACTGCGCTATCTCCCGACCAACCTCTCCAGGCCCGAGATCGCCGGCGAGCTGTCCGTCTCGGTGAACACCGTCAACACCCACATCCGCAACATCTACGCCAAGCTCCAGGCCCGTGACCGCTCCTCGGCGGTGCAGCGGGCGCGAGAACTGCGACTCCTGTCAACCGGCCGCACCCGCTAGCACGGGCGATCACCAGATCCTGGTGATGCGGGTTCACCTGCCCGCGTTCGACCGTGACGGCATGGACCCAACGCCCGCCCGGTACAGGATCCGGATCCACGGCCACCTCGGCGCCACGGTGCTGTCTGCGTTCCCGGCGCTGGTGTCGCAGCAGCACGGCGCCGACACCGTGCTCACCGGCCTGCTGGATCGGTCGGCACTGTACGGCGTGCTGGCTGAGATCGACGCGCTCGGCCTCGACCTGATCGAGGTCCGCCAGCTCACCGCAGACCGCATGGGCGAGCCCGCCTGGGGTGCTGCCGGGCGAATGCCAACTGAAGGGAGCTCCTCCGTGAGCACCGAACAGCGAGCGAACCTCGACGCCGTCCTGCGGCAGTCACCCTTCCCGTTCGACAGCGACGTCAGCGAGCAGCGGCGGCTGCTCCGGGAGTTTGCCTCGGCGCAGCCGCTGCCCGCCGACGTGACAGTGACCGCAGCCGTACTGGGCGGTGTCCCTACCGCCGAGATCACCGTCGACGGCATCGAACCTCGCCGTATTGTCTTGTACTTCCACGGCGGCGTGTACGTGATCGGGGACGCCTTCCAAGCCGCTGACCTGGCCTCCCAGGTCGGCCGGCGGACCCGCGCCAAGGTCATCTCGGTCGACTACCGGCTCGCCCCCGAGCACCCGTATCCGGCAGCGGTCGACGACGCTCTGGCCGCCTACCAAGCCCTCCTGGACAACGGCACCGCCCCATCCGACATCGCCTTTGTGGGCGAGTCCGCCGGCGGCGGGCTCGCCGTCGCCACCCTGGTCAACGCCCGCGACCACGGGCTGCCGTTGCCCGCCGCGGCCTTGGTCATGTCGCCGTATGTCGACCTCACCCTGGCCGGGGCGACCATGGAAACCAAGCGCGAGATCGACCCGCTGTTCACCCCAGAAGCCTTCCCGGCCCGGGTCGCCGACTACAAGGCGGGCCAAGACCCTGCTCTGGGCCTGATCAGCCCGATCTTCGCCGAGCTGTCGGGCCTGCCGCCGCTGATCATCCAGGCCGGAACCCACGAGGTCCTCCTCGACGACGCCATCCGCCTCGCCCGCCAAGCCGCCACCGCCGACGTCGAGGTCACCCTCGACATCACCCCCCGGGTGCCCCACGTCTTCCAGGCCTATCACCCGATCCTCGACGAAGCGGCCGCGGCACTGGACCGAGCCGGACAGCTCCTGTCGGCCCATCTCGCCAGCGCAGCCCGCGTCACCGCCTAGCGAACGACAGAATGCACGCCTACCCCGGGATCGCGAACGACAGGAGTTCGACATGAGCGAGAGGCCCGACTGGAACGCGAACACCATCGCGGCGTTCCGAGCGAGCCAGGGCCGGGTCGGCGGGTACTTCGAGGGCGCTCCGATGGTCCTGGTGCATCACCGCGGCCGCAACAGCGGGCGGGAGTATGTCACCCCGACGATGTACCTCCCCCACGACACCGAGCCGGACAGCGTCTACGTCTTCGCTACCAAGGGTGGAGCAGCCACCAACCCGGACTGGTACCACAACCTGACCGCCGCCGGTGACGGCAGCGTCGAACGCGGAACCGAGACCTACAAGGTGACTGTTCGCGAACTGACCGGCGCTGAACGCGACCGCGTCTACGCCGAGCAAGCGCGGCGCTACCCAGGCTTTGCCGAGTACGAACGCCAAACGACTGGAGTGCGCACCATTCCCGTGCTCGAACTCAGGCGGGCATAGCCCACACCCTCTAACACTGTTGCCGACGGCGTCGACGAAGGCGCATCAGTGGTGGCGGCCGTGCTGGCCGGGCGGCGCTCGCCTGGGCCCTCGTGCACCAGCCCGACCTGGCGGAGGCGGCGTTCACCGAGGTGCACAACCGTGCCTCGCGGGCGGTCATGGAGCGGCTCGGGATGCGACCGGCGGGCATCATCCGACGTGAGGGACTCATCCAGAGCCGGACCGGCATCCACCCGGACGCCCCCTTCGCGCTGTACCGACGCTTCTCCTAAACACCTGCCGCAGATGTCGCAGAAACGACCGTTTCTGCGACGTCGATCGACCGTGCCTGGTGGTCGGCGTTGGCTGAACGCGAGATCCGGCTGTTGGCTATTACGGTGTCTAGCATGCGGAGGGTCGTTTGGTGCCGTGTGCTGATACCGGGACCAACTCCAGGCGCAGCGAGTCGTTCTTGGGGATGAGGATGGCGACGCCGTTCCTGCGTGACCACTTCTCGGGTAGCAGCAGATACTGGCCGCTGGACTGGGGCAGGAGCTTGAGGCCGTCGTATCGGAAGCGATAGCCGGCCTGGGGGTCCTTGCAGCGCAGTTCCCGGACGCCGGGTGCGACCAGGCTCAGACTGCGCTCGCTGAAGAGGACCACATCCGGTTCGCGCGGGAGCTGGAGGACCATCTGGTGGGCCCGTTGGCGGCCGACCGCGACCGAGTAGTTATTGGCTGCCCAGAACAGGCTCAATCCCACGAGGACGAACACGGCGGCCCACTCCGCGACCGGTCCCCACCCCGGCCCTGACGCTCGGTCGGGGGTCCGCGGACCGGCGGCGAGGGAGCGCCAGAGATGGGACGCGTAGAGCAGAAGCAGCACCCCGAAGGCAAGGCTCAGGGGAGCGGCGGTGCCGTAGAGCCAGCGTCGGAGCGCCGTCACCACGAAGACGCTCCAGAACCCGCCGATGGCCAGGATCAGGCCTACAGTCGCCACGGCAGCGATCAGGCGGAGCGCATGTGGACGTGACCGAAGGTCCAGGCGCGCCCAAAGCAGCGAGTGAGCCCACAGTGCCAGCAGCCCGGCACCTGCCAGCATCAGCATCGGGATGAACAGTCCGTCCACGGCCCTTTGCACATAATCCCGGGTGCTGAGGCCGAGCAGGGTCGAGTTCACCCCGAAGTAGTCGTAGAAGTAGTAGGCGTGGGACCAGCCGAAGTAGAACAGCAGGGAGGTGAGCAGGGTGGTCGGCGCGACGACGGTGCCAAGCAAGTTCACCAGCTGCGATCCACCGGAGGGCGGCGGCACTGGGCCCTGGTCGTCGGACCCGGGCCCGGGAGGCGGGACCGACGACCCCGCCGCGGGGTCGGTGCCTTCCCTGGTGGCGGTCACAGTCCTGCCCATCAGGAATCGCTCGGCGGCTGGCTGCCCGCGGACGGCTCGGCGTCGTTGGACGGCGGCGGTTGGCTGTCCTCGGATGGCTCAGGGTCGCTGGACGGCGGGGGGTCGCTGGTGGGGTTAGGCGCTCCACAGCCGCCCGGCTCCGAGTAGATCGTGAGCACCGCACCTCGATTCAGCTGGGCGCTGTCTGGGTGAGTCGAAGGGTTGGTCCCCCCGAAGCATGCATGGGCGTCGGCGCCGTTGCGCGGCTCGACCACTGTCGTCACGCACAGGTCGTGGCGGGGCGTGCACGCCTCCCGGATGGCGGCCTCGATCTGCTGGCGGACGTCGTCAACAGGCTGGCCGCCGATCTGCTGGAACGGCGGGATCGTGATCGGGGACTCTGGTGCCGTCGCCTCTTCATCCGGGCCGCCCGGCAGCCCGGGCGCCCCATGCCCTCCGGCTGACCCGGGTGCCTCTCCCTCGGGAGGCTCCCCCGGTGTGCCGGGTGCCGCTCCGGAACTCTCGGGTGCTTCCTCACCGGGGGCTTCTCCCGGCGCCGTTGGCGCCTCCTCACCCGGCGCTTGTCCAGGCGTCTCGGATGCCTGCGCTTCAGGGTCGGCCCCCGCCGAGGTGCTCGCCTGGGCTGTGGAGTCCTCCTGGACCTGGCCACCGGAACCGGTGCAGCCAGCCACGACAACCAAGATCAGAAGGGCGACCGCCAGACGAGTGCACTGGCGCATCATTGACATGGACATTCCGGGCCCCCTCACGGCGGGACTCGCAGTCGCGACCTCGAGCATTCGGCTCGAATCGACCACTTCGTCGTAGCAATACCATTGGGGGAGGCTGCGGTCAGTGACCCGAAGCACGTCGAGGTTGTGCCGTACGACACCGCCGTCGGCCTAATTGCCACGAGCTCCTAGCGGATCGTTGCTTGGAGCCTGACGGTGTGCCGTTAGGGCGGATGATTGAAGGAGGCTCCTGGGTGCCGTCGAGGACTTAATGGCGGGTGGTAGATCGGTGTGATGAGCGTGGTGAATGACGACCCGGTGCCCGTAGCCGGTAGTCAGTCGTTAGCGACGTCCTGTACGATCCACGCAATTCTGACAGCCAGGTTGTGGGGGCCTGGATGGACGAGGTCCTTCGCATCTTCGTGCTCGGAGTCGAGTGGTTTGCCCTCTGGCTAGAGCACAGCCCCTTCCACGTCGCCTGGCCAGTGCTGTTCGTCGCCCTCATTCAGGCGTTCCTCTCTGTGGTCCACGTCCTCCAGTGGTATGCCCGCGGCATGTTCTTGCGCATCGCCTGCGACTACCCAGTCACGACCAGCAAGGGCAGCAGCCCGTGCAAGAACAAGACGCTCGGAGAATGGCACCGCTGCCACCAGCATCGCCGCCGTTGGCTGCGGCGCACTGACCGCCATGAGGTCGATCCGGATCTGCGTCGATGGCAGACGATCGGGCGGGACGGCGCACGAATGGAACGCGCCGACCGCTACGGCGAGGGAATGCTTCGCGCTCGATCCCGCTCGATCGGCCTGCTCTATTACCGCGGCTACGCACGTTGGCCGTTCGATGTGAAGCGCCTGGCGCCGGAGCTGATCGCGGACTACCGCATCCGGTGGAGGGAGTTGCGCGAACAGTTCCGTCAGTGGCGATCCGGCGAGCGCAGCGAGGCTGATTCAGTCGTTCGCCAATCAGGCGTGGCTCCTTTGGTGGCTACGACCCGAGAGGCAACCAAGGTCGCCCTCGTGGCGGCCGCCATCGGTCTCCTCTGCGTCGGGCTTGCCCTCATCCTCCGAGAGAATCCATCGGAGAAGCTCTCCCTCCGAGTCACCATCGAGTATTACGCAGCCTTGCTGTTCTTCCTCGCCGTCTCGGTCACGCACAACGGCGTGTGGGGCGAGCGCCAGAAAAGCACGCTGGTGCCGCACGATGACTGGCTACGCCGCTCCGTCAAGGAGACCGCCCGCGTCTACGGCCTCGCCATCCTCTGCGCCTGGCTCCTCGGCACCGTCGGCCGCTCGCTGGGCGACATCGTGGAGGCAATCCCGTACGTCGTCGTGTGGGGTGGCTTTGGCCTGTTAATCCTCGCCGGAGTCATTAACGAGATCGAGAAGGCAGAGCGGCGCGACCGCCGGCGCAGAAGTCGGCGGTCGCGACCACGCTCCAACGACCTGACCGCCGAGATCCACACCAAGGCGCGCTACGCCGGCCGCTGCGCCTCCTGCGGCCATCCAGTCCGGGCGGGGATGCGCATTGGCTGGGTACGCGGACTCGGTTGGTGCTGCAGTCGCTGCGTCCTCTAGTCCGCTAGGACGCGCCCAGGCGCCT
>DATENJ010000697.1:0-3678 GCA_035275125.1 Actinomycetes bacterium
GCCCGGCTGGTCGGCCGCCGCCCAGGCGCCCCGGACGGTCCGGCCCTCCGGGCCGGGGAAGGTGATCTCCTCGGTCTCCACCGCCGGAGTGGGGGGCGCAGCCGCCTCGCCCGCTCCGGTGGTGGTGGAGGAGGCCGGCTCGCCGTCGGCGCCGCAGGCGGCCAGGAGCGCCGTGGCCGCCGGGACGCCAAGCCCGAGCAGGGCCAGGCGCCGCAGCGCCTCCCGCCGCGAGTACAGCCCGTCGGCATGGTCGATCGCCACCTCTTCGGCCAGGTATCCCTGGAACGCCATCGCCGCCTCCTCGGGTGCACGAGGGATGTCCCACCACCACGGTCAACTGTCCGGTTCACCCTAAACGGTGGCTCGGGGTTCTGCAGGTGAGGTCCCCTGCTTGGGGGCCCCCTCGGCGAGCAGCAGGAGCGCGCCGATGAGGAAGCACAGCGCCCCGAGCGCGGTGCAGAGGTTCACCAGCGTCAGGTTGACCGCGCTGTCGGTCGAGGGCACGACGTAGGACGCCACGGCGGACACCCCGAAGGCCAGGCAGCCGAGGAGGTTCACGGCCACGATCGCCCACTCCAGGGTCCAGCGCGGGCGACCGAACAGGTGGCCGGCGACCTCGACGTAGGCCAGGTAGCCCGAGACGAGGAAGCAGACCGAACCGAGCGCGTCCGGCCGCCACACCACCCGGTCGTAGGACGGCGAGTCGAGCCCGGTCTGGAGCGCCCGGAAGGTGGTCGCGTTGAAGAACAGTGTCCCCGCGAGCTGAATCCCGGAGCTCCACCAGTCGATCCGGTGGGGTTCGAAGCTCAGCAGCCGCAGCCGCTGCGAGGCCGTAGGTTCCGGCCCGCGGTTGGCGTTGATGGTCTCCAGCCACTGCAGGAACGCGGCCGAGGTGAACAGCAGTGACCCGGCGAAGAACACTGTCCCGTCGGCGGCAGGCCCGACGAGCTGCAGGAATCCCGGAAAGGGGGCGACGAGGAAGCATGCCGAGCCGGCGGCGAACAGGATGGCGATCCACCACGAGACCTGGCGCGGCGCCCAGAGGGCGAGCTCACGGTGGCGCGCCCGCGACAGCCGGGAGGCGTGCTTGCGGTGGGAGCGGGAGGACCATTCGAGGGTGCTGCCGTCGGACCTCCGGTAGGTGATATGGGTCGTGAAGGGGCCGATCGAGCGCCGCGCCACCGGCGTCCACCCTGGCGGTGTCGTCGGGTAGGCGGTCGTGACCATGAGCGGGACCCGGTCAGTCCTCGGTGGCCGGCGTGAACGGCCGCAGCTCTTCTCTTCCCCCGTCGATGAGCACGCTCGTCGCCTCCGGAACCTCTCGCCAGGCGCCTTTGAGGTCGCCAAGCGGCTCGGACACAACGAGCCTGGTCTGGTCGGACACCATGTGCAGGACGGGGTTGTCCGGGTACTGGTGACGCAGGGTGCGGACGTCGGCGCTGTGGAACAGCGAGCGTGACCGGCCCTCGCTCGAATACCGGAACGCCCAGAGGCGCTCGCCGTCGGAGGTCGCCACCGTCATCTGGATCGGGTGCTCCACGCTATGGCGCCGACCGGTGGCCTCGACGAGGCCGACCGCGCGCTCGACGGCCCGGGGCGGATCGTCCTCAAGCCCAAAGGTGAGCGCCAGGAAGAAGAGGAGCTCGGAGTCCGTGGACCCCTCGATCTCGGGGAACAACGCCGGATCGACCGCCAGCGTCAGGTCACGTTTGACGTCGGCGAAGCTCCTGAGCAGCCCGTTGTGCATCCACAGCCAACGCCCACGCCGGAAGGGGTGACAGTTCGTCTGCTGGACCGCTGAGCCACTGGAGGCGCGGATGTGCGCGAAGACCAGCGGGGAGGCCACGTGTGTCGCCAACTCCCGCAGGTTGCGGTCGTTCCAGGCGGGTTCGGTGCTGTGGAAGACAGCCGGCTGTGCCTGGGCGCCGTACCAGCCGACCCCGAAGCCGTCGCCGTTGGTGGTCTCCGCGCCCATCGTCGAGTGGAGGCTCTGCACGATCAGGGAGTGCTCGGGCTTGTAGAGCAGCTCGTCAAGCAGGACCGGCGAGCCGGTATACGAGAGCCAGCGGCACATCTCGGTCTCCTCCCCGTCTCGGACGCACGCCCTCCATTACGCCCAGCGGAGTGCGGTGGCGCATCACCCGTAGGGGATGAACCACCGTTGGAGGCCGAGCTCAGGACCGGGCGGGGCGGTACATTCCGACCACCTCGTCGACGGTGGTGGCGTCGGTGGGGGCCTTGTCGTCGCGCCAGCGGCCGGTGAAGCGGGGGAACCGCAGGGCCAGGCCGGTGTCCTCCTGGAGCCGGCCCCAGGCGGCGGTGTGGGTGGGGGAGAGGGTGAGCTCGGCCGCCAGGACCTCGACGACCACGGCCGGCTCGAACCAGACGTCGGCGTGGCGCAGAGCGTCGACCCGGGGTGGGCGCTCGGCCCGGGCGAGCGGGGCCAGGCGGGCCGGCAGGGCGGCCAGCTCGGCGTCGGAGAAGCCGGTGCCGCACTTGCAGACGGTCTGGAACCGGTCGGTGGCCGGGTCGTAGGCGGCCAGCAGCAGCGCGCCGTACATCCCGACGCGGCGGCCCCGGCCGGCCAGGGCGCCGACCACGACCAGGTCAAGGGTGTCGGACAGCTCGCTGCGGTAGTCGCGCTTGAGCTTGATCCACAGCCAGCCCCTAGCCCCGGCCTGGTAGCCGGCCGTCGGGGCGACCGACTTGCAGATCAGCCCCTCGCAGCCGTCGGCCACGGCCTGCTGGAACACCGCCTCCAGGCGGGTCTCGTCGTCGACCTGCTCGGCGGTGGTCAGCCGCAGCCGCGGCGACGGGGTGACGGCCTTGGCCAGGCGGGCCCGTCGCTCCAGGTAGGGAAGCCCGGTCAGGTCCTCCCCGTCGGCGTACAGCAGCTCGAAGCAGAACAGGCTCACCGGCACGTCCTTGGTCGCCTCGTCGATGCCGTACTTGCGGCGGCGGAACATCACGTCCTGGAACGGCCGCAGCTCCCCCGAGGCCGGGTCGACGGCGACCACCTCGCCCTCAAGGATCGCCTCCTTCGGCACCAGGCCGGCCTCCAGCGCCTCGACCGCGTCCGGGAACTGGCCCGAGACCCGCTCAAGGCGGCGGGTGTACAGCTCAAGGGCGCCGTCGGCGGTCCGGTGGGCCTGGACCCGGATCCCGTCGTACTTGTGCTCGGCCGCGCACGTCCCGCCCAGCTTGGCCAGGATCTCGGCCGGCTCGCTCATCCGCTGGGCCAGCATCGGCCGGACCGGGTTGCCGGCCCGGACCCGCATCTGCTCGACCTCGGCCAGGCCGCCGGTGACCAGGGTGGCCGCGACCAGGCTCAGGTCGGAGCAGATGTTGTAGGCCCGTTCCAGGATGGCTCGCTGCTTGCGGCCGCCGGCGTGGACCTCGGCCAGGGCGTCCAGGATGGTGGCGGTGCCGATCCCCAGCCGCAGGGTGCCGGTGACGGTGCGGACCAGGTAGCGGCCCTCCAGCGGGGTGGCCCGCTCCAGCAGGCCGACCAGCCCGGCCAGCTTGCGGGCCACCGAGCCGGTCCCCTCGGCCTCGGCGACCTGGTGCAGGCCCTCGAACACCTCCTCCACCTCCAGCGTCGCCGGCAGGTCGCGGTCCAGCTCCGCCAGCAGCCGCTCGGTGGCCAGGCCGAGGTCGCCGGCCTCCCGGGAACGGGCC
>DATENJ010000698.1:0-6208 GCA_035275125.1 Actinomycetes bacterium
GTTCTCGGCGGCTCCGGCGACGGCGCCGCCGAAGTTGGTGCACCCGGGCGTGCAGGGGCTCTGGTCGCTGAGGCCGAACACCAGCAGCAGGCCCATGAGGGCGACGACCGTGGCCGCCCAGGCACGGGCCCGCCGCCGCAGCGACGGCCGCCAGTTGATCCGGTAGGAGGGGCCTCGCCGAGCCTTGACCGCCTGCTCGGCGGTGGCGTGGCGCGACCAGGCGGCGATGATCGCGGCCTCGAACTCCCCCAGCTCGGCGGACGGGGTACCCAGCAGCTTGGACAGCTCGGCCACCCTGAACGGGCGGTGCAGGAACTGGCGGGCCCCGTCGGGCGGCAGGTCGGGCCGGCGCTCACCCTTGTCGAGCAGCATCACCAGGGGCCCGTCGTAGCGGTCGCGGACCTGCTTGTAGCTGAGGCGGCGGGCCTGGGGCCGGCTGTCGAGGACGACGGCCGCCACCACGGGCGTCGACCAGTTCGAGAGCTCGGCCGCCGAGCGGAAATGGGCGATGCGGTCGCCGTTGGAGAGCAGCCGTCCCGTGATCGATGCCAGTCCCGGATCCCTCGACAACAGGACTACACGACGCTCCACGGACACCGTCCCCGTCCCCTGACCGGATTGCAACGAACGACCCGATAGAGTCAGTCATCACAGTGGACGGGTCATACTTCCATAGTCGCCCGACGAAAGTCTCTACGCCGGTTGCACGAGGAACCGGGCGAACTTAGGGATGATCGGCTTGAACGTCCGGTTCTCTGGTACCGGCCGGGAACCGGGCGAACCCCTTCCAGGCCAGGCCGGTCAGCTCGTCGGCCAGCTCGCCGGCGGCCAGCGGCCGGTGCTCGTCCAGCCACCAGACGGCCGCACCCTCGGCCATGCCGACGATGGCCGCCGCCAGCGCCCCGGCCCGCGGGACGGCCAGGCCGGCCTCGGAGGCGATGATCACCGCCACCCGCCCGGCCACCCAGCGCCGGAACTCGGCCACCGACTGCTGGAAGTCGGCGTCCAGCCCGAGGGCCTCGGTGAACAGCAGGCGGAAGGTGTCCTCGTTCCGGTCGACGAAGTCGACGTAGGTCCCGAACCCGCGCCGCAGCCGCTGCTCGTTGCTCTCGGCCTGGCTGAAGGCGGTCTCCAGCTCTTCGGTGAGCCGGCCCAGCTCACTGGCCAGCAGGGCTGAGTACAGCGCCCGCTTGGAGGAGAAGTGCTGGTAGAGCACGGGCTTGGTGACGCCCGCGGCCTCGGCGATGGACTCCATGGACGCGCCCCGGTAGCCGTCGCGGGCGAACAGCCGCCGCGCGACCCCCAGGAGCTGGACGCGGCGTTCGGCCGCGCGCAGCCGCATGCCGATCGGCACGCTCACGATTCCACCCCCTTGCGCAGACTCGCCCAGTCCCGCATCCTACCGTTCAGTAGGTTACCGAGCGGTAACAGTGGTGCGGAAAGGACCTGCCCATGATCGGCTTCGCGCTCTCCGAAGACCAGGTGGCCGCGCAGAAGTGGGCCCGCGAGTTCGCCGAGCGTGAGATCCGGCCGGTGGCGCCCCACTACGACGAGACCGAGGAATTCCCCTGGCCGGTCCTTTCCAAGGCGGCCGACATCGGCCTGTACGGCATGGACTTCTACCGGATGATCGGCGAGGACGAGACCGGCATCCTCCAGCCGCTGCTGGTCGAGGAGCTCTGCTGGGGCTGCGCCGGCATCTCCCTCGGCATCTTCGGCAGCGGCCTGCCCCTGGTCGCGCTGATGGCCAGCGGCACCCCGGACCAGGTCGCCCGCTGGACCCCCGAGCTGTTCGGCACCCCGGCCGAGCCCAAGGTTGGCGCGTTCGCGGTCACTGAGCCGGGTGCCGGGTCCGACGTCTCCAGTCTCCGCACCCGGGCCGTCCGCGACGGCGACGACTGGGTTCTGAACGGCCAGAAGGTGTTCATCACCAACGGCGGCATCGCCAGCCTGCATGTGGTCGTGGCCACCGTCGACCCGTCCCTCGGCCACCGCGGCCAGGCCAGCTTCGTGATCCCGCCCGGCACGCCCGGCCTGCGCCAGGGCAAGAAGGAGAAGAAGCTCGGCATCCGCGCCTCCCATACCGCCGAGGTGCTGCTCGAGGACTGCCGCATCCCGGCCGACTGCCTGCTCGGCGGCTCCGAGCGGCTCCAGGCCAAGCTGGAGCGCGCCCGCGAGGCCCGCGACGCCAAGGCGGCCGCCGACACCGCCCCGCGGACCTCCCGCACCCGGGGCAGCTCCGGTGCCCTCGCCACCTTCGAGGCGACCCGGCCGGTCGTCGGCGCCCAGGCCGTCGGCATCGCCAGGGCCGCCTTCGAGTACGCCCGCGACTACGCCCGCGAGCGGGTCCAGTTCGGCAAGCCGGTCGCCGCCCAGCAGGCCATCGCCTTCAAGCTGGCCGACATGGCCACCGAGATCGACGCCGCCCGGCTGCTCGTCTGGCGCGCCTCCTGGATGGCCCGCAACGGCATGGGCTTCTCCAACGCCGAAGGCTCCATGTCCAAGCTCAAGGCCGGCGAGACCGCCGTCCGGGTCACCGACGAAGCCATCCAGATCCTCGGCGGCTACGGCTTCATCCGCGACTTCCCTGTCGAGAAGTGGCACCGTGATGCCAAGATCTACACCCTGTTCGAGGGCACGTCCGAGATCCAGCGTCTGGTCATCTCCCGCGCGAACGGCGGGATGGCCTGACGCGCGTGAGGAGGCGGGATGGGGCAGGTCGAGCGGTACCCGAACGGGGCGTTCTGCTGGGTGGACCTGGGGACGAACGACGCCGCCGGGGCCAAGCGGTTCTACGGGGGGTTGTTCGGCTGGGAGTTCGACGACCTGCCGACGGGGGAGCAGGGGACCTACTCGACCTGCCGCCTGGGTGGGCGGGCGGTGGCGGGGCTGTACGACGGGGCGGAGCGGCCCATGTGGGGGTCCTACATCAGCGTCGAGGACGTCGACCGGGCCACCGAGCGGGCCCGCGAGCTGGCGGCTGAGGTGCTCGTCGAACCGTTCGGGACACCCGGCGGTGGGCGGGTGGCCACGGTCAAGGACCCGGCGGGGGCGGTCGTGTCGCTGTCGCAGCCGGGCGAGAGCTTCGGGGCCGAGCTGGTCAACCAGGACGGCACCTGGACCTGGAACGAGCTGGTCAGCACCGACCTGGCCGCTGGCACCGGGTTCTACACCGAGCTGTTCGGGTGGACGGCCCAGGAGCTGCCCGGGGCGTTCCCGCGGACCAGCTTCACCCTCGGGGACCTGCTGATCGGCGGAGGCCACGCCCCCGCGCCGCAGGAGGACCCGACGCCCCGCTGGAGCATCTCCTTCTGGGTCACCGACGCCGACGAGGCCGCGGCCACGGCCGAGAAGCTGGGCGGGTCGGTGCTGCTGGCGCCGATGGACGTCCCGGTCGGCCGGTTCACGGTCCTCGCCGACTCCCAGGGGGCGAGCTTCACCGCGGCGGCCGTGCCCGGCGGCGCCATCCGGGGCGTCGACGGGTCCTAGCGGCGGGCGCCGGCGCCCGCCGGCTGGCGTTCGCCCTCGGGGGTCGGGACGTGGGCGACCCCGAGGGGCCGGCGGCGCTCGACCAGGCCGAGCAGGAGCATGTGGATCACGAACAGCACGGAGGCGCCGGCCAGGAACAGGATGCTGGGCAGGTACGGGTTGCCCGGGTCGCGGTAGGCGAAGGTGGTCCTGGGGGCGAAGTCCGGCCGCTGCAGGCCCGAGCCGGCCGGCGGGGTCTTGGGCGAGATGACGATCGCCGCCACCTCGGTGCCGTTCTGGATCGTGTAGTAGGTCTTGGGGTCCAGGTTGGTGACGTCCAGCTCCTCGCTGGAGTCCTCGACCTTGGCGTTGGTCTCCTCGATCAGGTCCTGGACGGCCGTCTGGCGCGCCGTGTCGAGGTCGGCCTTGAGGGTCGCCTCGGGGCTGCCCTCGGTGACCTCACCCTCGGGGGCGGGCTGCCAGCCGTTGCCGGCTCCGCCCTGGAAGTCCCGCACGCTGTCGTAGGTGCCGGCCGCGGCGTCGTTGACGGTGAAGAACTTGAAGCTCGGCTGGGTGCCCTTGGGGCCGGTGAGCGGTGTGGTCCCCGGGATGCCGAACAGCCACACGGCCGAGAGCATGACCAGGAAGCCGAAGAAGGCGGTGCCGGCGATCAGGTAGCCCTTGAGCGCCCCGAAGTTCGAGGCCAGCAGCATGAACACCGACCCCGGCAGGAACACGAAGGCGATGACGACAACGGCTAACCCTTTCACGGGCTGATGAGCCTCCCTCGCTGGCTACTCGGCACGCCGACCGGCCGCGGCCTCGAACTCGCGCAGCGGCCTGTCCTTGTCGTCGCTCTGAATGGTCAGGATGTAGTTGACCAGGTCGGTGATCTGCTGGTCGTTCATGGGTCCGCCGTAGCGGACGCCCCAGGTCGGCATCGGGGTCGGCGGGCGGCCCTTCTGGATCGTCTCCCAGGCGACGGCGGCGACGTCCTGGTCAGGGTGCCGGCTGTAGATCTCGTGCAGGTTGGGGGCCTCGACGTCGGTCGGCTTGGCCCCCTTGACCCCTGGGGTGACATAGCGCTTGACCGTGCCGCCCTCGGCGTCGGGGCCGTGGCAGCGGGCGCAGAACTCCTCGAAGGTGGCCCGGCCGAGCCGGACCGACTCGGTCAGCTCCTTCTTGGCCGCGGCCCGCTGGCGTACCGGCTCGCGCAGGTACAGGAAGGGCAGGAGCAGGGCCAGGAACACGGTCAGCGCGACCCCGGCAACCTGGTACCGCTCCAGCAGCGGGCCCTCGAGGGCCTCGTCGGTGGGCCCGGGCCGGCGTGACGGCGGGGCCGATGGGCCGGCCCGCCGGGCCTTCTCCCTGGCCGAGGTGATCACCAGGATCAGCGCGACGAACAGGAAGATGGCCGAGACGACGGCCAGGATCAGGACGGTGGTCCGGCTCATCGCTCAGGCCTCCCCGCCGCCGACGCAGTGGGGGCCGTCCAGCTCCTGGCCGGTGGTGTTGGTCCCCCGGGGCGGGCCGGTGATGATCTTGGAGGTGTCGACCACGATCTGGCTGCCCGACGCCTCGATGGCGAAGCGGTCGAGACCGCGCGGGGCCGGTCCCTCCTTGTACTCGCCGGCCTGGTTGTACTTGGAGCCGTGGCAGGGGCACTCCCACCACTGGGCGGTGGCGCACCAGGGGACCCGGCAGCCGAGGTGGACGCAGCGCTGGTACAGGGCCATGAACCCGCCGCCGGCGACGCCGGCGTAGAGGCCCTCGGTGTCGTCCTTCTCGTCGTAGGGGACGAGGTAGAAGCGGCCGTCGGGGATGTAGGCGTAGCCGTCGTTGGCCTTGATGTCGGCGTTGATCTTGTTGGCGTCGCCGGCCTGGATCTTGGTGCCGAAGCCCTCGGTCAGGTTGGGCCACAGAAAGTAGACGCTGCCGGCGCCGAACCCGGCCACGGCCGCTCCGAGCCCGGCCAGCCAGGCCGTTCGCAGGAACGACCGCCGGCTCACCTGTGGCTTCTTGGCAGGTGGCCGGGGGCTGGCCGGACGGACCCCCGAGGAGATCGACATCGAATCCCTTCCTAGATTTCCTAGAACTCGAAGAACAGACAGGTCTTGTCGGGGTGGATCGGGGTCGAGCAGGTCTCGGTCCACGGCCAGACCCACTCGAAGCTCGGGCCCCGGAAGAACGAGCCGGACAGCACGAGGATGGACCAGAACATCATGAACGTGGTGAACATCAGGATGGCCAGCTTGCGGTTCTCGGGCCGCATCGACGGGTTCTTGTCGAAGTAGGGCGCGGCCATGAGGATCAGCAGGGCGATCCCGGGGATGGTGACCCCGGCCACCATCGGGTGGAAGTAGCGCAGCAGCTCCTGTAGGCCCAGGAAGTACCAGGGGGCCTTGGAGGGGTTCGGCGTCAGGTTGGAGTTGGCCAGCTCCCGCAGGGGCGCGTTGACCACCATGGAGAACACGGTCACGAAGGCGAACATGGCGAACGCGGCCACCGCCTCGCGGAGCAGCAGGTGGGGCCAGACGTTGACCTTGTCCTCCTGGCGGGCCTCGGCCCGCTGGATGCCCTCGGGCGGGACCATGGCCAGCAGCCGGTGGGTCTCACCCTGCTTGGCCGCGGCGCCGGCCTGACCGGGCAGGCCCTTGGTGGCCACCGCCGCCGCCACCCTGGCCGCCCGCTCCTCGGGGGTGAGCCGCCGGCCGCCACCGTTGCCCGGGGCCGCCGGCCT
>DATENJ010000699.1:0-4280 GCA_035275125.1 Actinomycetes bacterium
GTGCTGGTCATGGGCAAGGGCGATCGCCCTGGCGACGGCGTGGCTGACGATCTCCGAGATCGGCATGCGCAGGGTGGTGAGCGCGGGCACGGTGTGGCTGGCGATCAGGATGTCGTCGTAGCCGACCACCGAGAGCTTGTCGGGCACGGTGGCGCCGAGGCTGTGGGCCGCGTGCAGGACGCCGACGGCGACCAGGTCGGTCGAGGTCGCCACGGCCGTCGGCGGCTCGGGCAGCTCGAGCAGGCGCCGCAGGGCGGCGTCGCCGCCGGCCAGGGTGTTGGGGCAGCGCTCGACGTAGCCGGACGGGACCCCGCCGAACCGCTCCCGCATGAAGTCGGCGTAGGTGTCCTCACGGACCCGGTAGTTGACCGGCAGCTCGGCGCTCACGAAGGCGATCCGCCGGTGCCCGAGGGACTCGAGGTGCTCGAGCCCGGACCGGATCCCGGCGCGGTCGTCGGTGTCCGCCGTCGGGAACTCGATCGGGCTCGTCCCCTGCCACAGGGCCACCACCGGCACGCTCGAGTTGCGGAGGTCCGCCACCAGCTGCGGCTGCACCTGGAGGTCGCCGAGCAGGACGATGGCGTCGGTGTGCCGGGTCTCGAGCACCGAGGTCAGGGGGAGCGCCTCGTCGAGTCGGCCATGGACATGGCCGAGGACCACGTTGTACCCGTGGGCCATCGACTCGACCACCAGAGCCTCGATCGCCCCGGCGAAGAACGGGTCGCTGAAGTCCCTGACCACGGCGCCGATCAGGTTCGTCGAGGCCCCGCGCAGGCCGCGGGCCAGAGGGTTCGGCCGGTAGCCGAGGCGACGCGACGCCTGGAGGACCCGCTCCCGGGTCTGGGGGGCGATCGGCACGCTGGTCGGCACGCCGCTGAGGACCCGTGAGACCGTGCTCTGGGAGACCTTGGCCGCGGCCGCGATGTCGCGCATCGTCGTGACGTGACGCCGCTCGGTCGGTCCGGGCACGTCGTCCGGCTCCGGCCCGGGGCCGGCGTTGCGTGGCGACATGCGGTCAGGCTAGCACGAATACGATTGCACTCCCGCCGCCGGGCTCAGGCGGAGGCGACGGCCTCGGGGTAGTGACGTCGCAGGATGGCCAGCCCGATGGCGGCCCGGCGGACCCGCTCGCGGGCCGAGGCCAGGGCCAGCCCGGCCAGGTGCTCGCCGGAGGGGTAGATGCCGGGGGCGTTGCGGACGGTGAACTTGAGGTGGATCGGGGCCGCGACCCGGACCAGCTCCGGGGCCTCGTAGTAGCGGACGGCGCCGCCGAAGTCGTCGGCGCCCTCGACGTACACGTCCAGCGGCAGCTCGACGGCCTGCCGGATGGCGGCGATCTGGGCCAGGGACAGGTCGATGGGCAGGTTGAGGGTGGTCGCGCCCAGGTCCTCGAGCACCCGGGCGGTCGCCGGGTTGGTCACCGGCAGCGAGATCGAGATCTTGATCTCGAGGTCGGCGGGCAGGTCGCCGGCGCGCTTCATCCGGCCAAGGACCCAGAGCTGGCCGGTGTCGGCGACCAGGATGCTGCGCACGCCGAGCCGGCAGCCCCGCAGGACGTCCTCGACGGCGTAGGCGAGCTGGTCGGCGCCGCGCAGGCTGCCGGCCACGACCCGCCCGGCCGGCGCGGTGGCCTGGACGCCGATGTCCCAGGCGGCCCGCGGGCCGACGAACAGGCAGACCTCGACCGCGTGCTCGCGGCCGAGGGCGACCATCTCCCGGACGTCGTCGTCGGTGAGCAGCATCATCCCGCTGCCCTGGCTGATCCGGTGGACCCGCAGCTCGCGTTCGGCGGCCGCGTCGAGCACGGCCCGGAACGGCTCGGGGCCCTCGACCGAGGGGATCTCGACCCGGTACTGGCCGCCGTCGCCGAACCGCTTGGCCGAGGAGGGCAGCTCGCCCAGGTCGCGGTCGGGCAGGCCCAGCCCGGACAGGTGCCGGCGGGCGTCGGCCATCGGTTCGGCTGGCATGGACCAAGCCTGACAGCTATCAGATGAGTCGACAAGCGATCTGTCTGCTGTGACCTCTATCAGCACGTTCCTCGGCGAGAACGCGCGAAACTCATCTGATGAGTCATTGCCTTCCATCTCGATCTGCCGCATGCTTCGCCTGTGGAAACCGAGGCGACCAGCGTCACGGACGCTATCGTCCGGCGGCTGGAGGACATCGTGCTCAGCGAGCTGGAGCCGGGGGCCGAGCTCCCGTCCGAGCCCGAGCTGGCGGCGCAGTTCCAGGTGAGCCGGCTGACCGTCCGCGAGGCGGTCAGGTCGCTCCAGGCGCGTGGCCTGGTCGAGACCCGCCACGGCCGCCGCGCGGTGGTCGCCCATCCCAACGCCGCCCCGATCGGCGGCTTCTTCACCGCCGCGGTGCGGCGCGACCCGGGCCAGCTGCTCGACCTGCTTGAGGTGCGCCGGGCCCTTGAGGTGCACATCGCCTCGCTGGCCGCCGCCAAGTCGAGCCGGGGGGCGGTCGCCACCATGGAGCTGGCGCTGACTGCCATGCGCGAGGCCGCCGACGACCCGGTGGCCCTCCACGAGGCCGACATCGGGTTCCACGCCAGCCTCGCCTCGGGCGCCGGCAACCAGCTGCTCCGCTTCCTGATCGAGGCGATGGAGGAGCCGCTTCGGGCCAGCCGGATGCGCAGCATGCGCGGCCACCTCGCCCGCGGCGGGACGGTCGAGGACGTGATCGAGCAGCATGCCCGGATCCTCGAACGGGTCAGGGACCGCGACGCCAAGGGGGCGGCCACCGCGATGCTGGCCCACCTGGAGCAGACGGCCCGGGACCTCAGGGCGGCGTTCACCCTCACCGGCCTCCAGCTCGGGCCGGAGCCAGCCGGCGAGCCCGGCCAGGAGGCGACCGGGGTGACGGAGGCGCGATGAAGGTCGTCGGGGTCGAGACGGTGGTGGTCGGCACGCCGTGGCGGGAGCTGACCTTCGTGGAGCTGCTCACCGACGACGGGCTCCGGGGCACCGGCGAGGCCAGGATGGTCAACAAGACCGACACCCTGCTGGCCTGCATCGACGAGCTGGCCCGGCGGTACGTGGTCGGGATGGACCCGTTCGACCTGGAGCGGCTGGCCTGGCAGGTCCAGTGGGCCGAGTACGGCCGCGCCGGCGAGGTCGCCCAGACGGCCCTCGCCGTGTTCGACGTCGCCTGCCACGACCTCATCGGCCAGGCCACCGGGGAGCCGGTCTGGCGGCTGCTGGGCGGCCAGTTCCGGGACCGGGTGCCCGCCTACGCCAACGGCTGGTACCAGGGCGACCGCGACCCGGCGGCCGTCGCCCGGATGGCCGGGGCGGTGGTGGCCCGCGGCTACCGCGGGCTGAAGATCGATCCCTTCGGCGCCGCAACGGCCGAGCTCGGCCAGGCCGAGCTGGGCCTGGCGGTCGACATCGTGGCCGCCGTCCGCGACGCCGTCGGGCCCGCGACCGAGCTGATGGTGGAGATGCACGGCCGCTTCACCGCCGCCACCGCCGTCCGGGCGGCCCGCGCCCTCGAGCCGTACGACCCGGCCTGGATCGAGGAGCCGGTGCCGCCCTACAACCCGGCCGGGCTCCGCCAGGTCCGCGCCGGGACCTGGCTGCCGCTGGCCACGGGGGAGCGGGTGCACGTCCTGCCGGAGTTCCGTGAGCTGTTCGAGGACGGCCTGGTCGACATCGTCCAGGCCGACCTCACCCACTTCGGCGGGCTCACCGGGCTGCGGAAGCTGGCCGGCTGGGCCGACGCCTACGACCTGCTGCTGGCCCCCCACAACGTCTGCGGCCCGGTCGGCACCGCCGCCAACCTCCACTTCGCGGTGGCCACCGGCAACTACAAGGTCCTCGAGCACTTCAACGACTTCGCCGACCCATGGGTCGCCGAGCTGGTCGACGGCGCCCCGCGGGTCGACCCGGCCGACGGCTGCTTCGAGCTGCCGACGGCGCCGGGGCTCGGGGTGCGGCTCAGCCGCGAGGCGGCCGGCCGGCACCCCCGCACCGGCGTCCATTTCAACCTGGTCAGGGAGGGGTGGGAGCGACGTGACGCCCGGACGCACGGAACACCGCCGCCGGCTCGGACAGCACCCGCTTGACCACCACCCCGGCGGCCCCCCGGACGGCCGCGTCGGGGCCGAGGTGGGAGGCGAGCAGCTGGACCGGCGACCACCGGTAGGTGATCGCCCGCTCCGACAGCTCCGCCAGCAGCGGCCCCCTGAGCCACGGCTCGAGGGCGGCGTACAGGCCGCCGAGGACCACCGTGCCCGGGTCGACGACGTTGACCGTGGCCGACAGGCCGATCCCCAG
>DATENJ010000700.1:0-3073 GCA_035275125.1 Actinomycetes bacterium
GCCGCCGCGACCCGGTAGATCGCTGTCGCGAACCGACGATCATTGGCCACCTGGTCAGGCGTGCCGCGAACCCGGGGCAGAACCCCATCGAGCACCTCGCTTATCATCTCCCGGTCGACCGGCACGATGATGCCGCTGGTCATCGCAAATTGGTCGGCCGTGCCCAGCCGCATGGCCAAGCTCACGCCCTCGGGCACGCTCTGCTCCAGGGCCTCGTCGACCAGCCAAGTCTCGCCTTGGCGCAACAGATCCTGGACGATCAGCCCGGCCACCTCGTGCCGACGCTCCACCCGCCAGACCGAGAAGCGCGCCTGGCGCATCGCCTCCAGCACCACGAACCCGTCCGAGCCCGGCTGGAGCTGCGTCGCCCGCGCATAGCGGTCGATGGCCCGCGAGTGCCCCGGCTTGGCGGTATAAACCGCCAGATCGAACGCAAGCGTCAGCTCCTCCATGCTCTCGGCAACCAGGGTCTTGCCGGCGGTCAGTCCGAGGTGACGCGCATGCTCCAGAAGGGCGGATCTGGAGAGGAACTCGAGGGCGCCGTTATGGTGGCGCACGCTGATCGCCCGCAGATGACGGTAGCGGGTCAAGATCGCGTCGCGGCTCAGGCCAACCATGGCGACCTCCTCCTGTCGGCCCTCTGGATCTTGCGAGACCAAGCTCATGCCCGTCCAGCCTCACCTCTCCGAGCCTCTCGTGGCTTGGCTGCACCCGTTCCTGGCCGACCTCACCAAGCCGACCTGGCGCCACGTACTCACCCTCGTCGCCGGCGCCATTCTTGCCCCTGGACGCCGCACGGTGGCCGCAACGCTGCAGGTCATGGGGCTGGGCCAGCTCGCGACCTTCACCAACTATCATCGCGTGCTCAATCGGAACCGCTGGTCGAGCCGTGCCACCGCCAAGCGGCTGCTCCATCTGCTGCTCGGCACCTTCGCCCCGAAGGGACCCGTGGTGATCGGCATCGACGAGACAGTCGAGCGCCGCTGGGGGGCCAAGATCAAGGCGCGCGGCATCTACCGCGATCCGGTCCGCTCCAGCCGCGGCTACTTCGTCAAGGCCAGCGGGCTGCGCTGGATTTCCCTCATGCTGCTCGCGCCGATCCCGTGGGCCGGTCGGGTCTGGGCCTTGCCGTTCCTGACCGCGCTGGCACCTTCGGAGCGCTTCGCGCGAGAGCAGGGCCGCCGCCATAAGAAGCTGACCGACTGGGCGCGCCAGCTTCTTCTCCTCGTCGGCCGCTGGCTGCCCGAGCGGCGGTTGATCGCGGTCGCCGACAGCAGCTACGCCGCCATTGAGCTGCTCGCCGCCCTTTGTGGTCGTCTCACCCTGATCACCCGGCTCCGGCTCGATGCCCGGCTGTTCGATCCGCCGTCGCCCCGACGGCCCGATACGATGGGCCGGCCACGGGTATCTGGCGCGCGTCAGCCGACCTTGGCTGAGCGCCTAGCCAATCCCGCAACCCGCTGGCGGCGCGTCACGGTCGCGGGCTGGTATGGCCGGACGGAGCGGCCGATCGAGCTGATTTCGGGCACGGCGCTTTGGTACCATCCGGGCAAGCGGGTACCGATCCGTTGGCTCCTGGTGCGAGATGTCGCGGGCGAGTTCGAGCCGCAGGGCTTTCTCTGCACCGATCAGGATACCGACCCACTCGAGATACTGCGCTGGTTCGTGCGCCGCTGGTCGGTCGAGGTGACGTTCGCGGAGGTGCGACGGCATCTCGGGGTGGAGACGCAGCGGCAATGGTCGGACTTGGCGATCGCGCGCACCACGCCAGCACTGCTCGGCCTGTTCTCGCTGGTGACGCTCTGGGCCGAAAGCATGCTCGACGGGGATGTCTTGCCGCGCCGCACCGCTTGGTACCCCAAGCCGCAGCCGACCTTCAGCGATGCACTCGCGGTGGTCCGCCATCGGCTCTGGACCTCGGCCGCTTTATCAACCTCCCCGGATCACGGCGAGGTCGCCAAAATTCCTCGTGACTTGCTGGAGCGGCTCACCCAAGTCGCCTGCTTCCCGGCCTGATTGGCCAAACTCCAGCTAAGAGGCCGTTTGAGAAGTCAGTGCGCGGGTAGCCGTTTGCGGTTCGGGTGGGCGAGGCGGTGCAGCATGAGCCGGATCATCGCCAGCTTGACCATGGTCTCGGAGACCTCGGGCAGCTCCTCGTAGTCCCTGGCCAGCCGGCGCCAGCGGCCGAGCCAGCCCAGCGTCCGCTCCGCCACCCAGCGCCGCGGGAGGAGGACGAAGCCCTCGGTCCCGGCGAGGCGCCGGACGACGACCAGGGTCAGGCCGAGCAGGAAGCAGGCGAGCAGGGCTGCGAGCCGGTCATAGGCGCCGTCGGCGAACACCGCCCTCAGCCAAGGGTAGAGCCGCTTCAAGCGTCGCAGCAGGTCGCCGACGCCGTCCGCATCCTGGACGTCGGCGGCGTGGACGATCACGCCCAGCAGCAGGCCGGCGGTGTCGACCGCGACGTGGCGCTTGCGGCCTTTGACCTTCTTGGCCGCGTCGTAGCCGCGAGGGCCCCCCTTTCGGTCGTCTTGACGCTCTGGGTGTCGATGATGGCCGCCGTGGGGCTCGGCTCGCGGCCGTCCCGCTCGCGCAGCATGACCACGAGGTGGTGGCGGATCGTCTCCCACACGCCCGCGCTCGCGAAGTCGCGCATGTAGCCATACACCGTCCTCCAGGGCGGGAAAGCGGGAGGGGGCGGCAGGTGGCGCCACTGGCAGCCGGCCCGCACCAGGTAGAACAGGCCGTCCAGCAGCCGCCGCATGTCGGTCGTGCGCGGCCGTCCGCCCGGCTTGGCCGGCGGGATCAACGGGGCCAGCAGGGCGTACTGCTCGTCGCTAAGGGCCTGCCCGGCACCGAAATCACCGACGAAGGCCCGGCTCTCTGCTGTCCACATGGCATACCTCCGGGAAGGGCTGCTCCCCTCCCTGAACGCCGACGCGACCGCTCCGCCCCATGCCCGCCCGGACGGCGCAAGCTTCTCAAACGGCCTCTAACACTACAGTTGCGTTCTGGGCTGGACGCCTGATCTCCTCTCGCTGGGTGGGAGGACGTGGATGAGCGGTGCGTCGATCGA
>DATENJ010000701.1:0-8324 GCA_035275125.1 Actinomycetes bacterium
CTATGTGGTCAGGGAGAGCGTTGCCGAGATCGTCGACAAGGTGCGCGCCTTCCGGGCCTCGGTGGTGCTGCTGGCCGGCCGCCTCGACGAGCGCTCGGCCGGCCAGCGCCTGCACCTGGTGCCGATTCCCGACCCCGAGGCCTAGACCCCCTAGTAGAGGAACATCGGCTTGCCGTCGACCTGGCGGATGAGCGGCCGGTAGCGCTTCTCGTCGTAGAGGGCCTCGACGTCGACGCGCTTGATGCCGGACATCATGGTGTCGATCGGGACCGAGGTGTAGGTGCCGTTGCGCAGGGCGACCATGCTGCCCGGGGTGTCCTGGTCGATCAGGTTGATGGCCATGTTGGCGTAGTTGACCGCGACCATCAGGTCGAGCGCGTCGGGCGCGCCCGAGCGCATCAGGTAGCCGACCTGCTGGTAGACGATGTCCTCGCCGGTGAGCTTCTTGAGCAGCTCCCCGGTGACCAGGCCGATGCCGCCGAGCTTGCGGTGGCCGTAGGCGTCGGCCTCGCCCCGCTCCAGGATCTCGCCCTCGAGCATGCGGGCGCCCTCTGAGACCGTGACCATGGCGTAGTTCGAGGGGTTGGCCGCCTTGTCCTCGAGCAGGTAGTGGGCCAGCAGCTCGACGTCGAACGGGACCTCGCAGATGATCGCCCGGTCGACCCCGGCCAGGTAGGCCGAGAGCAGCGAGGTCTCGCCGCAGTTGCGGCCGAACAGCTCGACCACGGCGATGCGCTCGTGCGACCCGGTCGAGGTGCGGAGCTGGTGGATGAACTGGACGCTGCGGGTGACCGCGGTCGAGAAGCCGATGCAGTAGTCGGTGCCGAAGACGTCGTTGTCCATCGTCTTGGGCACGGCCAGCACCTTGACGCCCTCGCGGGACAGCCGCTCGGCATACGACAGGGTGTCGTCGCCGCCGATCGCGACCAGCCAGTCGAGGCCGAGGCGCTCGACAACGGCAAGGGAGTGGCTGGTGAAGTCGAACGGCCCCTCGGACTCGAACTGGCCCTGGCCGGCCAGGAACGGCGGCACGTCCTTGGGCGCCACCTTGCCCGGGTTGGTGCGGCTGGTGTGCAGGAAGGTCCCGCCGGTGCGGTCGATGGTGCGGACGTCGCGCTTGGTCAGCGGCTGCACGCAGTGGTCCTGGGGCTTGTCGTCGTCCAGGTTGAAGTCGAGCAGCCCGGCCCAGCCGCGGCGGAGCCCGACGACCTCGTAGCCTCGGTCGGCGGCCGCGTACACGAGCGTCCGGATGCAGGGGTTGAGACCGGGGACGTCGCCGCCTCCGGTGAGCACGCCGATCCTGGTCATGCGCATGCCTCCCACAGGGGGGTAGTGCCGGGGGGTCGGGCCGCGTTGCCCGGAGCCGTGGCCGGGGCCGGCCGCGACCAGAAAGCATAGCGTCACCAGGCGCCGGCTGCGCGACCGCCTTCAGTCGGGCTGCCGTACCGGAGGCCGGGGGATGCCCTGGTCGGTGACCAGCGCCCGGGTGGCGGGGATGTCCCTGGCCGCGGCCTCCCACTCGTTCGCCGGGGGGCCGGCGTAGATGCCGGTCTGCTCGGCCGCGGCCATGGTCGCCTGCTCCTCGCGGAGGAAGCCGAGCTGGACCAGCTGGGGCCGCATCGCCCAGTCGAGCAGCCAGTCCAGCGAGACCCGGATGCGGTTGCCGGCCGACGGCAGGGCCAGCAGGTGGTAGCCGCGGGTCGCGACCAGCCCGGGCAGGCCGCCGACGGCCACCCCGAACGGCGAGGCGACGGCGTCGAAGCCGCCCAGGTCGACCGCGAAGCCGAGGTCGTGGTGGCGGTAGTCGACCTTCTTGCCGAAGCCGAGCGAGGCGGCCACGTTGCGGGCGGCGGTCCTGCCCTGGCGCTGGGCATGCTGGGCGGTCTGGCCGGTGAGCTTCCCCGGCCTGGTCAGGTCGGGCACGGCGGCGGCGTCGCCGAAGGCGAAGAGGTCGGGGACGCCGGGGACCCGCAGGTCGGCCCCGACCACCAGCCGTCCGTGCTCGGTGGGCAGGCCAAGGGTCTTGATGAGAGGGCTCGGGGTGACGCCGGTGCACCAGACCAGCGTGTGGGTCGGGATCGTCTCGCCGTCCGACAGCCGCACCTTGTCCTCGGTGGCCTCCTCGACCGTCACCCCCAGCCTGACCTCGACCCCGCGGCGGCGCAGGACCTCGAGGGCGTCGTCACCAAGGCGCTGTCCCAGCTCGGGCAGGACCCGCGGGGCCTGGTCGACCAGGACCCAGCGCATGGTCTCGGACCGCAGCCGCGGGTAGTCGGCGGCCGCCCTCGAGGTGACCAGCTGCATCTGGGCGGCGGTCTCGGTGCCGGAGTAGCCGGCCCCGACGACCACGAACGTGCAGCAGGCCCGCCGCTGGTCCGGGTCGTCGGCGGCGTCGGCGCTCTCCAGCTCGCGCAGCACGTGGTCGCGCAGGTAGGCCGCCTCGGCAAGGGTCTTGAGCCCGAGGCCATGGGCGGCCACCCCGGGGATGTCGAAGGTGCGGGTCACCCCGCCGGGGGCGAGGACCAGCCGGTCCCAGGCCAGCTCGGTGGTCGAGCCGTCGACCCGCCGCAGGGTGGCCGTGTGGCCGGCGACGTCGACGGCGACCACGTGGCCGAGCAGGACCTTGGCCCGGCGCAGGGCGGCGTGCAGGCCGACGGCGATGTGGCGCGGCTCGACCACTCCGGAGGCGACGTTGGGCAGCAGCGGGCTGTAGAGCAGGTAGTCGGCGGAGCTGGCCAGGATCAGGTCGGCGGCGTCGGCCGGCAGGTGCTTCTCGAGCCGCCGCATGCAGTGGAAGCCGGCGAAGCCGCTCCCGACGACCAGCACGGTGGGACGCCGCTGGGGTGTTGTGCGCGTGGGGGAGCTCATGGGTAGATGAGTAGCACGTCGGCCGAGGAGGATCCATGCGCGACTACCGCACCCACCGTCCCGGCAGCTACCAGGAGATGACCTCCGGCTTCCGCTGGGAGGTCCCGGCCAGCTACAACCTGGCCGCCGACGTGCTCGACAAGCACGAGCCCGACCGGCCGGCCATGCACTTTGTGTCCGACGAGGGCCGCGACGAGCGCTGGACCTTCGGCGACGTCCGCCGGCTGACCGACCGCACCGCCAACACCCTGCGGGAGCTCGGGGTGGGCAAGGGCGACCGGGTGGCGGTGATGGCCCCGGCCTCGCCCGAGATCGCGGCCAGCTTCCTCGCCACCTACAAGCTCGAGGCGATCCTGCTCTCGATGTCGGTGCTGTACGGCGACGACTCGATCGTCTACCGGCTGAACGACGCCGAGGCCAAGGTGCTGATCACCTCGGCCGCCCACCGCGACCGGGTGGCCGCCCTGCTCGACAAGGCCCACACGGTGGAGCGCCTGGTGGTGGTCGGGGGCAGCGGCGCCGAGAGCTTCGAGGACCTCACCGGGGCGGCCGCCGACCGGTTCGAGACCCCGGCCACCGACCCCGACACCCCGGCCCAGCTCTACTACACCTCGGGGACGACCGGGCTGGCCAAGGGGATCCTGCACGCCCACCGCTATCTCCTTGGGCACGAGGAGTTCCAGTTCAGCCACGACGTCCGGGTGGGCGAGCTGTTCCACTCGACCGGCGAGTGGGCCTGGATCGCCGGGATCGTGCCCGGCATCCTCGGGCCATGGCGGTTCGGGGTGGAGACGCTGGTCCACGGGCGCAAGGGCGGGTTCGACCCGGGCAAGGCCCTGCGCCTGATCGCCGACCAGGGGGTCGGGAACCTGTTCACCACCCCGACCGCCATCCGGGCCATGATGGGCGTGTCCGAGGCGGCCGGCCTCGACTTCGGCAGCCTGCGGCTGGCCTGCTCGGCCGGGGAGCCGCTCAACCCGGAGGCGATCGCCTGGTGGAACCGGACGGTCGGCTGCCCGGTGCTCGACTACTACGGCCTGTCCGAGAGCTACCCGCTGTGCGGCAACTACCCGACGGTCGAGGTCCGCCCCGGCTCCATGGGCCTGCCCATGCCCGGCTGGGAGGTGGCCATCCTCGACCCCGACGAGCAGCCCGTCCCCCAGGGCGAGCCGGGCGAGATCTGCCTCAAGGCCCGCTCCAACCCGCACTACCCCCTCGGCTACTGGAACCGGCCCGAGGACTCCAAGGAGGTCTTCGGCGGCGACTGGTTCCACACCAAGGACACCGCCCGCCAGGACGAGGACGGCTACGTCTGGTACTCGGGCCGGGCCGACGACGTGATCATCTCCGCCGGCTACCGGATCGGGCCGTTCGAGGTCGAGAGCACCCTGCTGGAGCACCCGGCGGTGGCCGAGTCGGCGGTGGTGGCCAGCCCCGACCCGCAGCGGGGCCACGTGGTCAAGGCGTTCGTCCGGCTGGTCCCCGGGGCCGAGCCCGGCGACGAGCTGGCCGGCGAGCTCCAGCGGCACGTCCGCGAGCGGCTCTCGGCCTATGCCTACCCGCGCAAGCTCGAGTTCGTCGACGACCTGCCCAAGACCCTCACCGGCAAGATCCGTCGCTCGGAGCTGCGCAAGGCCGACAGCGAGGACGGCGAGACCGAACCGTGAAGTTGAGCCGGGCCTCGGGCCCGGGGTAGCGTCTGGCGCCATGTACGACACCCGCTGGCCACGGCCGGGGCCGGCGATGGCGGCCGTCGCCGCCCTGCTCGGCCTGGTCGCCGGGGCCATCTTCGGCCTCTCCTCCCCGGCCACGGCGCCCAAGGCCCAGGCCAGCGCGCCCCCGGAGACCACCGTCGCGCCCACCACCACGACCCTGCCGGACGAGTTCCACACGGTGGTCCTCGGGAGCTTCAACGACCGCCCGAAGGCCGACGCCCGACTGCGGCAGGTCAGGGAGCTGGGGGTCAAGGACGCCAGCCTGCTCGACAGTCAGCAGTACGAGCTGGGGACCAGGTGGGCGGTGTACAGCGGGGTGTTCCGGACCGAGGACGAGGCCGAGGCGCACACGCAGGAGCTGAGCCAGCTCGGCATCACCGAGCAGTTCGTGAAATCGGTGAAACGGGCCGACTGAGCGGGTAGGCAAGCTCTCGGGAGGGAGGTGGTGTGCCATGCCGATGTCGGCGAGCGAGGTCCGCCAGGCGCTGCACGAGCTCGGGGACCTGCGCTACGCCGCCGGGGACCTCGACGACGCCCTGCGCCGGATCGTCCAGTGCACCCACGAGCTGTTCGCCGTCGACGGGGCCGGGCTGATGCTGATCGACCCCGACCAGCTGCTGCGCAATGTCGCCGACTCGGACGAGCGCATCAGCCACCTGGAGGAGCTTCAGGTCGAGCACGGCGAGGGCCCCTGCATCGACGCGTTCGACGACAAGGAGCTGGTCCACGCGGCCGACCTGGCCGCCGAGAAGCGCTGGCCGGCGTTCTCCCCGGCCGCGGTCGAGCGGGGCCTGCTGGCCGTGCTGGCCAGCCCCATTCCCTACAACCAGATGGCCATCGGCGTGGTCACCGTGTTCTCGACCGAGGTCCGCCCCTGGTCGCCCGAGGGCGAGCTCGCCCTCGTCGCGTTCACCGACCTGGCCGCCCTGACCATCGCCAACACCATGCAGAGCGAGGAGCGCGGCGAGCTGGCCGCCCAGCTCCAGCGGGCCCTTGACGCCAGGGTCGTCATCGAGCAGGCCAAGGGCGCCCTGTGCGCCCGCGACGGCATCACCCCCGGCCAGGCGTTCGAGCGGATGCGCCGTCGAGCCCGCGCCGAGCGCCGCCGCGTCCTGGAGATCGCCCAGGAGATCATGTCGGACACCGACACCCGCTGACTCCCATGACCACTGACCCGCTGGACGCCCTGCGCCGCCTCTGCCTCGCCCTCCCGGAGACGACCGAACGCCGCAGCCACGGCGAGCCGACCTGGTTCGTCCGCGGGAAGACGACCTTCGTCACCTACGCCGACCACCACCACGACGACCGCCTGGCGTTCTGGTGCGCGGCCGCTCCGGGCACGCAGGAGGCCCTGGTCGGCGCCGACCCGGAGCGCTTCTTCCGCCCCCCGTACGTCGGCCACCGCGGCTGGCTCGGTGTCTACCTCGACGTCCCCCAGGACTGGGACGAGCTCGCCGAGCTGGTCACCGACGCCTACCGCACCGTCGCCCCCCGCCGCCTGGTCGCCCAGCTGGACGCCGACCGCTCCTAGAGCAGCCCGGCGTACAGGGCGGTCGTCTCGGCGGCGATGGCGGTCCAGCTGAACTGCTCGACGGCGCGGTGGCGGCCGGCCTGGCCCATGCGCTCGGCCAGGTCGGGGTCGGAGAGGACGCTGTTGAGGCGCTCGGCGATGTCGGCGCTGAAGGTGGCCGGGTCGCGGGCACCGCCGGCGCCGTCGCTCTCGAACGGGACCAGCAGGCCGGTCTCGCCGTTGACGACCACCTCGGGGATGCCGCCGGTGGCGGTGGCGACCACGGCCGTCTCGCAGGCCATGGCCTCCAGGTTGACGATGCCGAGGGGCTCGTAGACCGACGGGCAGACGAACACGGTGGCGTGCGTCAGCAGCTGGATGACCTCGCGGCGCTCGAGCATCTTCTCGATCCAGATGATGCCGCCCCGCTCCTGGCGGACCTTCTCGACCTTGGCCGTGACCTCGCGGCCCAGCTCGGGGGTGTCGGGAGCGCCGGCGCAGAGGATCAGCTGGGCCGCCGGGTCGAGCGAGAGGGCGGCGTCGAGCAGGTGGGGCACGCCCTTCTGGCGGGTGATCCGGCCGACGAAGATCACCGAGGGCCGGTCCGGGTCGACCCCGTAGGCCTCGAGCACGTCGGTGCCGTGGTCGGGCTTGTACTGCTCGGTGTCGATGCCGTTGTGGATCACCTGGAGCCGGGCCGGGTCGACCGCCGGGTAGACCGAGAGGATGTCGGCGGCCATGCCGGCCGAGACGGCGATGACCCGGTCCGCGGCCTCGATCGAGGTCTGCTCGCACCAGCGGGAGACGTGGTAGCCGCCGGCGAGCTGCTCGACCTTCCATGGCCGCAGCGGCTCGAGGCTGTGGACGCTGACCACGTGCGGGATGCCGTAGAGGAGCTTGGCCAGGTGCCCGGCCAGGTTGGCGTACCAGGTGTGGCTGTGGACCAGGTCGACGCCCTCGACCCCGGCGGCGATCGACAGGTCGGTGGCGACCGTGCGCAGGGCCCCGAGGTGGCGGCCGTCGCCCTCAAGGGCGTCCCAGGTCCCGTGGGCGACCACCTCGGGCGAGCCCGGCGGCCCGGGCGGCCGGGGATCGCCGAAGCAGTGCACCTGCAGGTCGAGACGTTTGGCCAGCTCTCTCGCCAGGTACTCGACGTGAACTCCGGCACCGCCGTACACATCTGGGGGATACTCGCGACTGAGCAGGGCCACGCGCACGGGACGCTCCTTCCGGATCCAGCGGGGTGCCCGATGCTAGCGCGTTGACACCCCGTGATGGCGTGGCCCAGACTTGACTAGCTTGTACGTATTGTCCCGATCCTCGGCCGAAGGTGGGGCAGGCGATGGGAACAGCCGGGCGGTCCGCGCCGCTGCGCAGGGCGAGCTCGCTGCTCGGGCTGCTCGGGCTGGAGCTGGGGGCGGTCCTGGCCCTGCACTGGCTGGGGCGGTTCCCGGGGCTGCGGATCCGCTGGGACCAGCCGGTCCCCTGGCTGCTGTCGAGCCCGGTGCAGGAAGTCCTCGGGTCCGTGCTGCGGACCGTCGGGCTGGTGATGGCCTACTGGCTGCTGGCCTCCACCGTGCTCTACCTGCTGGCCAGCCTGACCAGGCTGCCGTCGGCGGTCCGGGCGGTCGGGTGGGCGACCCTGCCGCTGGCCCGCCGGGTCGCCGACCACGCGGTCGCGGTCACCCTGGCGACCTCGATGGTCGGGGGCACCACCCTCGGGGTGGCCGGCCCGGCCCTGGCCGCCGACCGCGGGGGCGGGATGGGGCCGCCGGCCAGGAAGCCGGTGGCCGCCGCCCAGGTGACCGGGTCGGGCCAGCAGGACCAGCCGAGCTCGGCCACCGAGAGCACCGGGACCACCGAGCCGCCGGCCACGCGGTACGTTCCCGAACCCGCCGACCAGGTCCCGACCTCCGGCTGCGGGACGACGGCCCCTCCGAGCACCGTCCCGGAGACGACCGAGCCGCCGGCCAGCCGGTATGTCCCCGAACCAGCCGACCAGGCCCCCCGCCGCCTCCCGGCCCCCGGGCAGTCCGCCACCACCGGGGAGCCGACCACCACCGGGGAGCCGACCACCACCGAGGAGCCGACCACCACCACCGCGACCACCACCACCCAGGCCTCCACCACAACAGCGGCTCCCACCACCACCGAGGCCCCGGCCACCACCGAGGCCCCGGCCACCACCGAGGCCCCCGGCTCGACCGAGGCCCCGACGACCACCAAGGGCG
>DATENJ010000702.1:0-4528 GCA_035275125.1 Actinomycetes bacterium
CCGGGTTGTCGGCGGAGCGGTGACCGCCGAGGTCCGAGGGACCGCCGGGGAGACCACGCCCGCGTCGGCGCCAACGGTCGAGCTGGTGGTGGTCGACGCCCGCACCGTGGTCAGCGGGGTCCCGACACTGCTCCCGGCCCCGGCGGCCACCGCCGCGGTGGTCGACACCGGACAGGGTCGGCCACCACAGCCCGGCGGGGCTCCCTGCCCGCCAAACGCCTGAACCGCCAGCACCACCACAATCCCAGCGGTGGCCACCCCGGTCGCCACCCACGGCCGCCTGGCCAGCCACCCCACGAAGCCGGTCCCGCCCCTCGCCGCCCTCGGGTTCCCGGCGTCGACACGCGCAGGGACCGGGGCGACCAGGAGGTCAGGGTCCGAGAGCTGGGCCCAGAACTCCGCCTCCGAGGAGGGGAGAAGTGGAGCGGGCTCCAGCGGGCGGTGGTCGCCGCCGGAGACCAGCTCCGCGCGGAGGCGCGCAACGAACTCGGCAGGAGGGGGGGACACGTGCTCAGGGATGGAACGGCGCAGCGACCCGGCGACCGCCAGGGCGTCGGCAAGGGCTGGGTCGCCGCCGGTCAGGTCGATCTCGGAGCGGCCCAGCCGGCGCTCGAACTCCTCGGCCGAGGGGACCGGGCGGGCCTCGGTCGGCGCGGAGTCGGTATGGGTTCCGCCGGCCAGCTCGTGGACGGCCAGGCAGGCGGTGAGCTGGAGCTCCAGAACGGCCCGCCGGCTGTAGCCGGAGAGGTGGGCGGTGTGGTCGAGCGAGTGGCCGAGCAGCAGCCGCAGCACGACCACCTCCCGCTCCGGCTCCCGCAGCCGCGCCACCGCCGCCGCGACGTCCCCGGGGGCTTCCGGAGGCGCACCGTCCGCCGGCCCACCCGCTCGGCTCGGCCCCTGGTGTTGGGCGAGCGCGTCGCGGGTCATGGCGGTCAGCCAGGCGGCGGCTTCGCCTTCGGGGCTGGTGGTGGATGGCAGCCAGCCCATGGCGGCGTGGAAGACGTTGGCGGTGAGCTCGGCGGTCTCGGAAGGGTCGCCGGTCCAGGCGAGGAGATAGCGGTAGACGCCCTCGACCTGGGTGTCGTAGACGAGGGCGAACGCCTCCCGGTCGCCGGCGGCGGCGCGTTCGAGCAGGGGGCGCTGGCCCGCGAGCTCGGCGGTCACTTCGCCGTGCCGGCAGGGACAGGCTGGCGTCTGGGCGTCCGGAGGACGCTGGGGTTTGAGGGCCATGGGGGTGGCTTTCAGCGGCCGAGCAGGAGCTGCACCGCGGCCGCGAGCACGATCACGACGAGCAGGGCGGCCACGACGACGGCGGTCCCAGTTCGCATGCGGCTAGGGATTCTACCCGTTCCGGGAGGTGGCGCGAGCGGGGGCTCTGGTCGCCCCCTTGGCCAGCTGGGTCCTGGCGATGGCGAGGTTCTCGCGCAGGACCTCCAGCAGGGCCTTGCGGTCGTCGGCCCAGGTGCGCACGTCGAGCTCGAGGGTGACGGCGCCGCCGAAGCCGCCGGCCCCGACCTCCTGGAGGAAGTCGCCGATGGGCAGGACCCCCCGCTCCAGCAGCCCGTGGGTGTCGCGGCCGCGACCGTCGTTGTTGGAGACGTGCAGGTGCACGACCCGGTCGGCCAGCTCGTCCCAGGCCGCCAGCAGGTCGCCCCCGGCGACGGCCAGGTGGCTGGTGTCCAGCACCAGCGACGGCCAGCGACCCAGCTCGGAGGGGGCGGTGCCGCTGAAGAAGCGGAGGCTGCGGCCGTTCACGTTGATCGGGAACATGTTCTCGACCGCCACCGTCACCCCGGTCTCCTCGCGGATCCGGGGGATGGCCTCGTCCAGCCAGGCCGCGTACTGGGTCTGCCAGCGGTACGGCGGGTGGATCACGACCGTGGACACCTTGGCCGTCTCGGCAAAGCGCACGCAGCGCTCCAGCTTGCCCTTGGGGTCGGTCCCGAACACCAGCCAGGTGGCGACCAGGAAGGGCCCGTGCACGGCCGGCACGGGCACGCCGTAGCGGGCGGCCAGGGCCCCGAGACGCAGGGGGTCCTGGCTCACCTTGTCCTGCATGATCATCAGCTCGGCGCCGTCGAAGCCGGCCTCGCCGATCAGCTCGAAGGTCTCCTCGAGCGAGAACATGAAGAACGGGCCGGTGGCGGCGAGCACCGGGGGCAGCTGGGGGACCGGACGGACTGAGGCCAAGATATGGCTCCTCGTGAACGACAAGCCGGGCGTAGTGCCGAAGCGCGCGGCGGATGCTACCAAGCTACAAGAAGTGCGGTTGCCCGGGCGGGACTAGACTCCGGTCATGCACTGGCTGCTCCCGGGTGTCGCCGCGGCCGCCTCGGCTGCGTTCGCCGTCGCGGTCCTGCGCCAGTACGCGGCCCGGCGCCGCCCCTACCAGCTCGCCTGGGGCATCGCCCTCTCCATGTTCACGGTCGCGTCGCTGGCCCTCACCGTCGGGGTGGTGGCCGGATGGACGCCGTTCTCGTTCAAGCTCTACTACCTGTTCGGGGCCGTCCTGAACGTGCCCTGGCTCGCCCTCGGCACCGTGGAGCTGCTCGCCGGCCGGGCCGCACGCCGTGCCTACCTGGTCGCCCTTGGCGCCTTCACGCTGGTCAGCGTGGTCCTGGTCGCCCTCGCCCGGGTCACCGCCGCCGACCTGGCCGGGCGACTGCTGCCCGAGGGCAAGGAGTTCCTGCCGGTGGCCGTGCGGGTGCTGGCCGTCGTCGGCAACAGCGTCGGGACTCTTGTGGTGGTCGGCGGGGCGGTGGCCAGCGGTCTGGCCATGCGCTCCCGGCGCGACCTGCGTCCCCGGTTCGAGGGCACGCTGCTGATCGCCCTCGGCGTGCTGCTGGCCGCCAGCGGAGGCGTGCTCGCGTTCCTGGCCTCCAGCGACAAGCTGGCCCTCGGCCTGGCCGTCGGGGCGAGCGTGATGTACCTGGGCTTCCGCCGCGCCTCGGCCCCGGCCCGCCCGCCGGTCGCCTCCGGCCCATGACGACCAGGGTCACGCTCTACACCAGGACCGGCTGCCATCTGTGTGAGGAGGCCGAGCGGGTCCTGCGCCAGGAGCAGCCCGCCGCCGGGTTCCGCCTCGAGCTCGTCGACATCGACCACGACCCGGCGCTGGCCAGCCGCTACGGGGTGCGGGTCCCGGTGGTGGCGGTCGACGGCGACGACCTGTTCGAGTACGAGGTGCCGCTTGACCTGCTGCGGGCCCGGTTGGGCCGGGTTGGCGCCGATTGAGAACACGATCACGAGAGCCTAGACTCGGGTTGAATCAGTAACGGGGGTGGGAGTCCGTGCGAGACCGTATTCCGGAAGCGACCGTCGCCCGCCTGCCCGTCTACCTCCGCTGTCTGGTCGACATGTCGGAGCGGGGGACCCACCGGGTCTCCTCCGACCAGCTGGCCGACGCGGCCGGGGTGAACTCGGCCAAGGTCCGCAAGGACCTGTCCTACCTCGGCTCCTACGGGACCAGAGGGGTCGGCTACGACGTCGAGTACCTGATCTACCAGGTCCGCCGCGAGCTGGGGCTGGAGCAGGACTGGGCGGTGGCGATCGTCGGGGTCGGCAATCTGGGGCACGCCCTGGCAAACTACCGGGGCTTCGCCGAGCGGGGCTTCCGCATCGCCGCCCTGCTGGACGCCGACAGCGGCAAGGTCGGCGAAGAGCTCGGCGAGCTGAGGGTCGACCACATCGACGACCTGGACCGCGTGGTGAAGGAGGAGCAGGTGGCGATCGGCATCATCGCCACCCCGGCGCCCGCCGCCCAGGAGGTCTGCGACCGGCTCGTCGCCGCCGGCGTCACCTCGATCCTGAACTTCGCCCCGGCCCACCTCCAGGTGCCGGCCGGGGTCTCGCTCCGCAAGGTCGACCTCTCGACCGAGCTGCAGATCCTCTCCTTCCACGAGCAGCGCCGGGCCGCCGTCGACCTCGTCCGCCAGGTCGCGGCCGGGAACCGGGAGGCCGACGCCCGGCCAGAGCGGCCGGGCCAGGGGCCAGAGGCCCGGGGCTGAGCGGCGTGCCGGTCTTCGTCGTCGGGGCGAACTTCCGCAGCGCCCCCCTTGAGCTGCTCGAGCGTCTGGCTATCGACGCCGAGCGGCGTCCCAAGGCCCTTGCCGGCCTGCTCGACCAGGAGCACGTCCACGAGGCGGTGGTCGTCTCGACCTGCAACCGGGTCGAGGTCTACACCGCCATCAGCCGCTTCCACGGCGCCGCCGGCGACGTCCGCCGGTTCCTGGCCGACCTGGCCGGGCTGGCCCTCGGCGAGCTCGCCGACCACCTCTACGACTACTACGAGGAGCGGGCCGTCCAGCACCTGTTCACGGTCGCGGCCGGGGTCGACTCGATGGTGGTCGGCGAGGCCCAGATCCTCGGCCAGGTCCGGGAGGCGTTCGCTGCCGCGCAGGCCGAACGGTCGGTCGGGCCGGTGCTGTCGGCCTTGTTCAACCGGGCGATCAAGGTCGGCCGGCGGGCCAGGAGCGAGACCGGCATCGGCGCCGGCATGGCGTCAACGGTGACGGTCGGGCTGCGGGTG
>DATENJ010000703.1:0-3191 GCA_035275125.1 Actinomycetes bacterium
TCGGTCAGCCGCTCCAGATCCTGGGCGGCCAGCCCATCCACGGCGGCGGTTAGCACCGCCAGGTCATCCGGCGGCCCAGCCGCCAGCACCGCCACGTCCGCCGCCGCCTTAGTCGAATGTGTGTTCGAGTCCATGGCGGCAACCTACCAAGCCCCCACCCAAAGGCAACCACCACCACCCAATCTGGG
Source organism: Actinomycetes bacterium (assembly GCA_035275125.1). GTDB lineage: Bacteria > Actinomycetota > CALGFH01 > CALGFH01 > CALGFH01 > CALGFH01. The sequence goes on from DATENJ010000703.1 coordinate 189, forward strand.
GACAACAATTGCTGCCGCTGCCAGCAGCCGGCACAGCCTAGCGCCGCAGCAGGGCCACGTCGTCCGGCCGCCAGGAAGGCGTTGCGCGCCCCGGGGCGATCATCCACTCGAATCCTCGACCTGTGTGCTTGATATGGAACGCCCAGTTCGTGGTTCAGGTGATTCGTGGGTTCAGGTGATTCGTGGATCAGGTGAGCTACCCGCCGTCAGCGGCGGCCAGCGTGGGGTAACGCGGACCGGAGGTCCGCGTGATCAGGCCGCGGGCGAACCGTTGGATCAATCGCGCGAAGCGCACCGATCGGTGAGCCCGCTCCGATTTGGTGAAGCCGCTCCGATTTGGTCAGGCCGCTCCCGATCCGGTGAAGCCGCTCCGATTCAGCGAGGCCGTCCCCGCTTCGGCGAGGCCGACTCCGATCCGGCGAGACCGACTCCGATCCGGCGAACCGCTCCGACGCCGACCCGACCCGCCGCTTCCCCTCCCAGCCAGGTGTCAGCTGACCTCGGCCATGACCTCGTCGGGGATGTCGAAATTGGCGTACACGTCCTGGACGTCGTCGAGGTCTTCGAGGGCGTCGAGGAGGCGCAGGACCCGTAGGGCCACGTCGCGGTCGAGGGGGACCGACATGCTGGGGACCATGGTGACCTCGGCGGAGTCGTAGGAGATGCCGGCGGAGTCGAAGGCGGCGCGGACGGCGCGGAGGTCGCCGGGGGCGGTGGTGATGGTGAAGCCCTGCTCGTCGGCCTCGATGTCCTCGGCGCCGGCTTCCAGGGCGACCTCCATGACGCGGTCCTCGTCGACGCCGTCGCCCAGCACCACCAGCTGGCCGCGGCGGTTGAACAGGTAGGCGACGCTGCCGGCGTCGGCCAGGCTGCCGCCGCCCTTGGTGACCACGTGGCGGACGTCGGCGGTGGTCCGGTTGCGGTTGTCGGTCAGGGCCTCGACCATCATGGCCACCCCGCCGGGGCCGTAGGCCTCGTAGGTGGCCAGCTCCAGGCGCTGGCCGCCGAGCTCGCCGGCGCCCCGCTTGACGGCCCGGTCGATGGTGTCGTTGGGGACCGAGTTGTCCTTGGCCTTCTGGACGGCGTCGGCCAGGGTCGGGTTGCCCTCGGGGCTGCTGCCGCCCTCGCGGGCCGCGACCTCGATGGCCCGGATCAGCTTGGCGAACAGCTTGCCCCGCCTGGCGTCCTTGGCGCCCTTCTGGTGCTTGATTGTCGACCACTTCGAATGCCCGCTCATGACGGTCCCCTTTCCGCGTCCTGGTTCTCAGCTTGGCCGAGAACCAGGTCGAGCAGCCAGCGGTGCAGCCGGACCTCGCCGGTCAGCTCGGGATGGAAGGCGGTGGCGAGCAGGCTGCCCTGGCGCACCGCGACCACCTTGCCGTCGAGCTCGGCCAGCACCTCGACCCCGGGGCCGGCCTCGGCCACCCATGGGGCGCGGATGAACGCGCCCGAGACCGGCCCGCCGTCGACGCCCTTGACGTCCACCTCGGACTCGAACGAAGCCACCTGGCGGCCGAAGGCGTTGCGGCGCACCCGCACGTCGAGCACGCCCAGCAGGTCCTGGGGCGGGCCCTCGACCTCGCGGGCCAGGAAGATCATGCCGGCGCAGGTGCCGAGCAGGGGCAGGCCGGCCTCGGCCCGCTTGCGCAGCGGCGCCAGCAGCCCGTACCGGTCGGCCAGCTTGCCGATCACGGTCGACTCGCCCCCTGGCACGACCAGGCCCTCGACCCCGTCAAGCTCGGCAAGGGTCCGGACCTCGACCGGCGCCGCCCCGACCGCCTCGAGGGCGGCCAGGTGCTCGCGGACGTCGCCCTGGTAGGCCAGGACGCCGACCCTGGGTGCGTCAGCCACCGGCTACCAGCCGCGGTCGGCCAGCCGCTCGCCCTCGGGCACGGCGGCGATGCCGACCATCGGCTCGCCGAGCCCACGCGACACCTTGGCCACGATCTCCGGGTCGCGGGCGAAGGTGGTCGCCTCGACGATCGCCCGGGCCCGCCGGGCCGGGTCGCCCGACTTGAAGATGCCCGAGCCGACGAACACCCCGTCGGCGCCCAGCTGCATCATCATGGCCGCGTCGGCCGGGGTGGCGATCCCGCCGGCGGTGAACAGCACCACCGGAAGCCGGCCCTCGGCGGCGACCTCGGCGACCAGGTCGTAGGGGGCGGCCAGCTCCTTGGCGGCCGAGAACAGCTCGTCTTCGCGCAGGCCGTGCAGGCGGCTGACGGCGCCGGCGATGGCCCGCATGTGGCGCACCGCCTCGATCACGTTGCCGGTGCCGGCCTCGCCCTTGGAGCGGATCATGGCCGCGCCCTCGGCGATCCGGCGCAGGGCCTCGCCGAGGTTGGTCGCCCCGCACACGAAGGGCACGGTGAACTGCCACTTGTCGACGTGGTGGGCCTCGTCGGCCGGGGACAGCACCTCGGACTCGTCGACGTAGTCGACGCCGATGGCCTGGAGGACCTGGGCCTCGACGAAATGGCCGATGCGGGCCTTGGCCATCACCGGGATCGTGACGGCGTCCATGATCTGGTGGACCAGCTCGGGGTCGCTCATGCGGGCCACCCCGCCCTGGACCCGGATGTCGGCCGGCACCCGCTCAAGAGCCATGACGGCGACGGCCCCGGCCTCCTCGGCGATCTTGGCCTGGTCGGCGGTGACGACGTCCATGATGACGCCGCCCTTGAGCATCTCGGCGAGGCCGCGCTTGACCCGCGCGGTGCCGGTGACCTGGTTGCTGGGCTCCATGGTGGAGAACTCCTCGCCTGTCCTTCGAATTCCGCCGAGCAGCTCCGTTTTGCCTGCTCAGGGGCACATTTCGAGCCCCAAGGCTACACCAGCCCCCGGCCCGGCTTCAACGCCGCCCGATCCCGTCACGATCCCCGGCCGTAGGGAGCCGACCGCCGCCGATCGACCGCACGGCCAAGATGATCCATGAGGTCAAGCTTCCCTAGGTGCGCTACCGTCAGGGCACAAATGCACGTGACCCGGCGACCGCGCGCCACC
>DATENJ010000704.1:0-2278 GCA_035275125.1 Actinomycetes bacterium
GGTCAGCCGCTCCAAGTCCTCAGCAGCCAACCCATCCACAGCCGCCGCCAGCGACGCTAGGTCATCCGGCGACCCGGCCGGCGGGACGGCCGCTGGCCTGGTCGGCTGGCTGGCCGAATGTGTGTTCGGGTCCATGGCGGCAACCTACCAAGCCCACACCGCAACACAACCACCAACACCCAATCTGTGGACAACTTTCCTCGCCGAGAAGGACGCAGGACCGGCCACCGCAGTGCTACCTGGATGGAGGCCCGATCAGCCGGAGCGGCGCTGCCGGGATGAGCATCGTGCTAGCTGTCAGACGAGCCTCAAGGCCCGACCTACCGAGCCAGCTCCTTGCATCGCCCAAAGACCCGACCCACCCGCCCGACCTCCCCGCATGGGATCCAAGGGCCCGGGCCACCCGACCCACCGTGCCAGGTAGGTGAATGGGGCCCGACCCACCGTGCCAGGTGGGCGAATGGGGCCCGACCCACCCCCCGAGGCAAATCGCATTGCGCCCCGAACCCCGCCGGGCCGAACCCCGCTGGGCCGAACCGCTACCCCCACTGGGCCGACCTCGAACCGCTACCGCTTCTTGCGGAGGACGCCGAAGATCGAGCGCTGGATCTCGCGGCCGGCGGGGGTGTTCATGAACCGGAGGGCCATCTTGCCAGCCTGGATCAGGTCGTGGGTGTCGACACCGGCCGGTGGGGCCGGGGCGCGGCGGGCGGGCTCACGGGCGGGGGCTGGGGCCGGCTTGGGCGTGGGGATGGGCTTGTCGGCCTCGGACTGCTGGAGCTTGGCGGTGAGGCGCTCGTAGGCGCTGTCGGGGTCGACGACCTGGCCGTAGCGGGCGTGGATGGCCGAGCCGGCGATGGCCGCCTGGACGGTGGGGGGGTCGGCCGGGGCCATGCGGGACTGGGGTGGGTAGAGGCGGGTCCAGGCGACCGGGGTGGGGACGCCGTCGGGGGACAGGACGGTCACCACCGCCTCGCCGACGCCCAGGGAGGTCAGGGCCGTGGCCAGGTCGTAGACCTTGGTCATGGGGTAGGTCTGGACCGTCTTGTCGATCGCGGCCGCGTCTTTGGGGGTGATCGCCCGCAGGGCGTGCTGGACCCGGTTGCCGAGCTGGGCCAGGACCTCGTCGGGGAGGTCCTGGGGGAGCTGGGTGATGAAGAACACCCCGACGCCCTTGGAGCGGATCAGCCGCACCGTCCGCTGGACCTGCTCGACGAACGCCTTGGAGGCGCCGTCGAACAGCAGGTGGGCCTCGTCGAAGAAGAACACCAGCTTGGGCTTGTCCAGGTCGCCGACCTCGGGCAGGGTCTCGAACAGCTCGGCCAGCAGCCACATCATGAAGGTCGAGAACACCCGCGGCCGGTCGGCCACATCCGCCAGCTCCAGCAGGGTGACCATGCCCTTGCCGGCCGGGTCGGTGCGGAGCAGGTCGTTGACGTCGAAGGCGGGCTCGCCGAACAGCCCGGCCACGCCCTGCTCCTCCAGCTCGACCAGCTTGCGCAGCAGCACCCCGAGAGTCGGCTTGGCCACCCCGCCCAGCTCGGCCACGGCCGCCTGGCCGGCGTCGGTGCCGAGGAACTTCAGCACCTCGCGCAGGTCCTTGAGGTCGACCAGGAGCAGGCTGTTGGTGTCGGCGTAGTGGAAGACCAGGCTGAGCACGCTGGTCTGGACGTCGTTGAGGTCGAGGACCTTGGCCAGCAGCGGCGCCCCGAACTCCGACACCGAGGCCCGCACCGGCACCCCCTTGGCCGGGTCGCCGGACAGGGTGAGCAGCTCCACCGGGGAGGGGTGGGGGTCCCAGGGGGCCTTGAGCTGCTCGATGCGGGCGGCGACCTTGTCGGAGGCCTCGCCCGGCTCGGCCATGCCCGAGACGTCACCCTTCATGTCAGCCACAAAGCAGGGCACGCCGGCGTCCGACAGCCGCCCGGCCAGGCCCTGGATGGTCTTGGTCTTGCCGGTCCCGGTGGCCCCGGCGACCAGGCCGTGCCGGTTGAGCATGGCCAGCGGGACGGCCACCTCGAAACCGGTGTTGACCTCGTCACCCTTGACCGCCCGGCCCAGCCCGACGGCCGGCTCGGTGAACCCGTAGCCGGCGGCCAGCCCGGCAAGTCCTTCGTCCATACGCCCTCCCTCGACGCCGATCCACGACCGCTGTTCTATAGGATGAACGGCGTGACCGCACCTCTGCCCTCGGCGCCCAAGCGAGCCCAGCGGGAGGCCCTGCTGCCGTTCGGGCCGCCGTTCCTGATCGCCGACCCGGCCGCCGCCCGCCGCGACC
>DATENJ010000705.1:0-5399 GCA_035275125.1 Actinomycetes bacterium
GGGGGAAGTGGCCGCCCAGGATCTTCACGCCGAGGGCGCCGGCACGGACCGCGGCACCGATCGCCGACCGGATCTCGCGCCGGCCGGGGTCGGTGGAGTCCAGGTTCTCCTCCGGCTTGAGTCGCTGGAGGCATCCGAGAGTCAGCCCGGCCGGGTGGCGGACGGCCAGGTCGATGACGTCCTGCACCGGGCCGGCCAGGTCGACGGCGGTGGTCACCCCGGCCCTGACCAGCATCCCCTGGGCGATCCGGCCGGCGAACTCCGACGAGCAGTGGGTGTGGACGTCGACCAGGCCGGGCAGCACGTGGTGGCCGTCGGCGTGGACGACCTGGCGGCCCCGGCCCCGCAAGCTCGCCGCCGAGACCTCGACGACACGCCCGTCGGCGATGGCGATGTCGCAGGGCCCGTCGACGCCGTTGGCCGGGTCGATGACCCTGCCACCGGCGACGACCAGGTCGAACGGCCGTCGGCCGGCGTTGGACGTCACCTCGATCGCCATCCGGGCTCCTGTTGCTGAGGGGTTGGGTCAGCTCATCCAGAGGCCGCCGTTCACCTCCAAGGTCGCCCCGGTCATGAAGTCGGCGTCGGATGATGCGAGGAACAGGACGGCCTGCGCGATCTCGGCCGGCTCGCACATCCGCGCCAGCGGAATCTCCCTCACGATCTGCTGCCGCAGCTCCGGCGCGAAGGTTGGCCACTGTTCCTGGGTCAGCTCGGTCCACACATGCCCCGGCTCGATCGCGTTGACGTTGATCCCGTCCGAGCCGAGCAGCCAGGCGAGCTGGCGGGTGAGGGCTGAGACACCGCCCTTGGCCGCGACGTAGGCCAGCGAGGCGAAGTAGCGGGACATGTAGCGCCCCGCGTTGGAGGAGATGTTGACGATCTTGCCCCGGCGCTGTGCCGTCATGTGCGGCACCACGGCTCGGCAGCAGGTGAAGGTCGTGGTCAGGTTGAGCTGCAGCCCCCGCTCCCAGTCCTGGTCGCCGATGTCAGGGCCGTTCGGCCCGGTGCCGCCGCCGACGTTGTTCACCAGGACATCGATCCCGCCCAGCTCGTCGAGCACGCGCTGGACCATCGCCTCGACCGAGCGGGTGTCGGTGACGTCGGTGGCCACCGGCAGGGCCCGGCCGCCGTCCGCCCGGATCCGCTCGCCCACCTTCTCGGCCGAGCTCGGATCGAGCTCGGCCAGGACGGTTGCGGCGCCTTCGGCCGCGAAGGCGGTTGCGGTCGCCTTGCCGATACCGCGTCCGGCTCCGGTCACGATCACCACCTGGTCGCGAAAGCGCATGGTTCTCCTCGGTCAGTGGGCCAGCGGCTCGTAGCCGTCATCGGTGATCAGCACGCTGGCGCTGCGGGCGACGCCGAACGCGCCGGGCCGGACGACCGAGCCGACAACGTGGAAGGTCATGCCGGCCTCCAGCCGCCAGGTCGCCTGCGGGGCAAGGCGCGCGACGATCCCCTCCATCCAGGTGTCCGCCTCGCCGAGCCCGATGGAGTAGCCGGCGCGGTGGCGGAGCTCGAAGCCGGCGGCAGCGATCGCGCCGCGCATCGCCGCGTCCAGCTCGTTCGCCGGTGCACCGGGGGCGAGGAGGTCCTGGACCTTGGTCAGGCCACGCTCGACGCCGTCGAGCGCTCGGCGGCCGTCGGGGTCGTCGGTGCGGCTGCGGCTCAACGGGACGCTGTAGCCGTCGACGCTGGTGGCGAACTCGAACAGGTACGGGCCGGTCACCGCCTTGTTGTCGTCCCAGGTCTTGTGGTTCTCGAAGGTGGCCGGGCCCACCGCCACGAAGGGGGTCGGCGGTAGCGGACCGCTGCCGAGCCGGATGGCCTCGCTGTGGAGGGCGATGGCGAGCTCCGGTCCGCTGGCGCCGTGGCCGGCCAGCTCCTCCAGCCGGTCCATCACCCGGGTGGTGATGCGTCCGGCGGCGCGGAGCTGCTCACGCTCCCATTCGCTCTTGCGGGCCCGCAGCGCGGTCAGCGCGCCGGTGCCATCCTCCAGCCGGTCACCGAGGCGCGAGCCGAGATGCCGGTACTCCTCCGCCGTCCACCAGTGCAGGTCGCCAACGACCCGTCCGTCGGCGACGCGCCTGAGCATGCCGGCCACCCGGTCGAGCTCGGACTCGGCGGGCCCGAAGGGCAGCAGGTCCATGCGGTCGCCCAAGCCGGCCAGGCTGTCCTCTTCCGCCGTGTAGTGGACGAGGGCCAGGCTGTCGTCCAGCAGCAGCCAGGGGACGAACCCGCCGCCGTCGTAGCCGGTCAGGTACCTGAGGTTGGAACGGCCGTGGACGAGGAGTGGGCGACCGTCCACGAGCTCCCGGAGCCGTCGCCGGCGCCGCTCCAGCTCGCCGTCTGGGACCATCCCTCGCCTCCTCATCCCTCGTCTGGTTGCCACCGGGCCGGCTAGACCTCCAGCACGACCTTGCCGACGTGCTCGTGCCGCTCGAACGCCCGGTGGCCGTCGGCCCCGTCGGCCAGGGCGTAGGTGGAGTCCACCGGCGGCCGGAGCCTGCCGAGGGCGAGCTCGTCGATCACCCGCTCGAAGTCGAGCGGGGTCGCTCCGGTGGAGCCGATGACCGTGAGCTGCTTCCAGGCGATCAGCCCCAGGTCCTCGGGCGGGTCGGCGCCCTGAAGGGCCGAGCAGAGCACCACCCGTCCCAGCCTGGCGACCTGCTCCAGCCCTTGGGCCCAGGTGCGTCCACCCTGGGTCTGGACGACCACGTCGACCCCGCGCCCTGAGGTCCAGTCGAGGACACGCTCGGTGACGTCCTCGGTCGAGTGGTCGATCAGCAGCTCGGGGCCGAGTGCGGCCACCCGCTGCAGCTTGGCGGTGCTGGTGGTGGCGGCCACGCGGGCCCCGAGCAGGGAGGCGATCTGGATGGCGGCGCCGGCCACACCGCCGCTGCCGCTCAGGACGAGGACCGTCTCGGCGGGTCGCAACCTGGCTCTGGTGACGAGCATCCGCCAGGCGGTGGTGAAGGCCAGGGGCACGGCCGCCGCCTGCACGTAGGAGACCGGGTCGGGGATCCGGCGCAGGTTGGCGTCGGGGACGGTCACGTACTCGGCGTACCCGCCCGGCCGCTGCCAGCCGATGACCGCATAGTCGACACAGGCGCTGTGCTCCCCGGACAGGCAGCTCCGGCAGCGGCCACAGAACAGCCTCGGGTTGACCACCACCCGGTCGCCAACCGCCACGCCGGTCGAGGCCGTGCCGGTCTCGACCACGTCGCCCGCGATGTCGGCGCCGGTCGTCATGGGCAGGGGGATCGCCGTCTCGGTGGCGCCGCGGCGGACGAACACATCCAGGCCGTTGACCGCGCAGGCACGGACGCGCACCAGCACCTCGCCGTCGGACAGCACCGGGTCCGGGACGTCCTCGTACACCAGGACGTCGGGATCCCCGTGCCGATGGAACCGGAGTGCCTTCACGCCGCCCTCCTCATTCAGACCTCGATGAACCCGGTGGGGTAGGGGGTGAGCACCTCGTGGCCGTCGGCGGTGACGAGCACGGTCTCGGTGCAGGCGATCAGCGTCTCGTCGTAGAAGTAGATGGCCGGCAGCAGGTGGAAGATCATGTTCGGCTCGAGCTGGTCGTGCCGGTCCGCGCGGAGGCTGAGGATGGCGCCCTCGTCCCAGTGGGGCGGGTAGGCGATGCCGAGGCCGTACCCGGCGCGGTGCAGATGATGGTCGGCCAGGCCGGCCGCCTCCAGGGGGCGGCGGAGGGCGCGGTCGACCTGGGCGCAGGTCGTTCCGGGGCGCATCGCGTCCAGCGCGGCCGCCCGTGCCTCGAGGACCGCGTCCATGCGCCGCCGGTACTCCACCGAGGGAGCGCCCACGACCACGTTGCGGGCCTGGCAGGCGTGGTAGCGCTTGACGCAGCCGGGGATCTCGAGCAGGACCACGTCACCCGGCTGGATGGTGCGGTGGCCCTCCCAGGTGGCGTGGCCCAGGCCGGCCCGGTGCCCGCTGGCGATCATCGGCGGCATGCCCGGGTACTCGCTGCCGGCGAGGATGAGCGCCTGGTAGCAGGCTGCCGCCACGTCGTCCTCGGTGGCGCCGGCCCGGACGGCGGCGACGCTGGCGTCCATGCCCGCCCGCAGGGCCGCCGCCGCCCGGCGCACGCAGGCCACCTCGACCTCCCGCTTGACCCGCCGCAGGCCGTGCAGGACCCGCGCTGGAGACTGGGCGCTGGCGCCAAGGGCGGCGCTGATGGCCTGGTGGTGCCGGGGGATGATCCCAAAGCCGTCCGAGTCGATCTCGACGGGTCGCCCGAGCAGCCGGGTGTCGCCCAGGGCACGGACGGTCACCTCCGCCGGGTCGTCGACGTCGGTGAAGACCCGGTGCTCGGTCACTGCCGAGCGGGCCAGCACGTTGGACTCCTCGACCTGGCGGCAGACCAGGAACGCCGACCCGTCGGTCGGGACCACGAGCGCCTGGAAGCCGTAGTAGTAGCCGGGGGTGTTGTAGCCGGTGAGGTAGAAGATGTCCTCGGGGGAGAAGTAGAGCCCTCCGTCGAGACGGGCCGCGGCCAGTCCGGCGCGCAGGTTGTCCAGGCGCTCGGCCAGCTCCCCGCGGGCGAAGGGCAGCTCGACGGCCTCCGCGGTGTGACCGTGGCTCATGGGGCACGCTCGAGGGCCTGGGCGATGGTGTCGAGCAGGGCGGCGCCTTCGGCGCCGTCCAGGACCCGATGGTCGGCCCCGAGGAGCAGCTCGACCACGAAGGCGGGGGCGACCTGGCCGTCGACGACCCGGGCTGCCCAGCGGGCCCTGCCAACGCAGAGGACGGCCGCCTGGCCGGGGGTGACGAGCGGCCAGCCGGCGTCGGCTCCGAGGGCGCCGACGTTGGTCACCGTGAAGGTGGCGTCGCGTAGCTCGTCGGGGTCGAGCCGGCCGGTCAGGGCTCGCTCGACCAGCCGGCGGCGGTCGTCGGCCCGTTCGCCGGGTGTGCGCCGGTCGGCGTCGTGGAGGACGGGGACGACCAGGCCGTTGCCGGTGCTGACGGCGACGCCGATGTTGACCCGGTGGAAGCGGCGGATCACCCCGTCGCGCCAGGTGGCGTTCGCGTCGGGGTGCTGCAGCAGGGCGGTCGCGCAGGCGTCGACGATCCAGTCGTCGACCGGACGGCCGAGCCGGGTCTCGCCGGGCCGCCGTTCGACCAGCAGCGCTGCCGCGTCGACCTCACGGCGCAGCCAGAAGTGCGGGATCTCGCGCCCGCTCGCCTGCATCCGCGCGGCCATGGTGGCGCGGACGCCGGTGACCTTGCGGTCGGTCCAGGGCGACGCCTCGGCCGCTCCGGCAGGTCCCGCCTCGGCGAACCGCCGCACGTCCTGCTCGACGATCCGCCCTTCTGGACCGCTCGGCACCACGTCCGCCAGGGAGACGCCCAGCTCCTGGGCGAGCCGC
>DATENJ010000706.1:0-5564 GCA_035275125.1 Actinomycetes bacterium
CCGTGGCGTGCTGGCCGCTGGCCCCCGCCGACCCGCTGGTCGCCTCGACCCTCGACCGGGACACCCGGCTGTCGGCGAACGCGGCCACCGCGATCGGAGTGCTCGCCCCGGTGGCCGCCGAGCAGGGAACCATCGTCACGGTGTCGGGACCACAGCGGGTCCGGGTCGCGGTCGAGCTCGGCCTGCCTCTTGAACGGGTCCGCGACCTGTTCCTGGCCGGCCGGGCCGCCCCCCTCGACCAGGCCCTGGCCGGCAGCGCCGCCGTGTTCCACGACGCCGACGGCGACCGTCCCACCGAGCGGTTCGCGCCCCTGTCGGCGACCGCGCCCCGGCGGGTCGGGACCCTCGAGCTGGTCCCCCTGCGAACCGACCCCGGACGGGGACTGTACGTCCACCGGGTCCAGGAGCAAGGGGGCTGAGCTCCGGGGGCGAGACTCGAACTCGCAACAAACGGCTTAACAGGCCGCTGCTCTGCCGATTGAGCTACCCCGGAATGGCGGCGTCACCAAGAAGCGCGCGGACGAGCCCCATGATACGTCGGTGGGTCGGAGAGCAACTGTAGTCGATACTCACACAGCCATGCACGTGCTTGGTACGGCGGATGCTCGGATCGGGAACCGCCCGATACGGCTTCAGGAACTGGGACGGCGGGATCCCGGTCAAGGCTGACCAGTAGGCGACCGAGGCACCCAGGTCGAGCCCTTCGTGTAGGTACAGCCGCACCCGGAGCCGCGTCTCGTCGATCTCGAAGAACCTCCGAAGCCAGGCGCAATGGAACGCGATCATCCGGGGATCGCTGTTGGCGAACTTCACCGCTCCGTCCCGCTTCGCGCCTTCCCCCGCGTACAGGGCAGCGCCGGCCACGAGGAACTCCCGTTCCGACAGGCGGCCGACCCGGGCCCGGCCCTCGGCCAGGCGGTCGATCTCGGCCTGGCGGCGGCGCTGGAGGGCGTTGGGGGCTCGGCGGCGACCTCGCGGCGGGCGGGGGATGTGTCCACAGGCACGACTTAGCATGCCTTTAGCTGTGCCAGGTGATGATCCGCGGCAACGTTCACGAGGGGGGAGCTGCATGAGCCGAACCGGCAAGCTGGTCGTCGCCGGCGTGGTCGTGCTGGCGCTGGCCCTTGGCGGCGGGTTCGTGCTGTTCGTGAACCGGACGTCGGACGCGCCGCCTCCGGCGGCCCTGGACCCGGCGCCGACGACCACCGCCGGGGCGGCGACCGAGTCGACCCAGGCCGAGGGGGACGCCGCCACCAGCCCGGACGGCACCTGGCAGGTCAGCGACAATGGCTCCTCCTATGTCGGCTACCGGGTCAGGGAGCAGCTGGCCTCGCTGAGCAGCCCGAACGAGGCGGTCGGCCGCTCCACGGCCGTGACCGGGACCATGCAGGTGGCCGGGGACACGGTCGAGGAGGTCAAGATCGAGGCCGACCTGACCCAACTGACCAGCGACGAGGACCGCCGTGACAACGCCATCCGCCAGCGGGGGCTGGAGTCCGAGCGCTTCCCGACGGCCACCCTTGAGCTGACCGAGCCGATCCAGCTCGGCTCGGCGCCGGTCGAGGGCCGGGAGGTCGAGGGTGAGGGCAAGGCCCGCCTGACCGTCCACGGCGTCACCCGCGAGGTCGACCTCGCTCTCCGGGGCCGCTGGTCCGGGGACACCATCCAGGTGGTCGGGCAGCTGCCGGTCAAGATGAGCGACTACCAGATCGAGCCGCCGCGCTTCGGCCCGGTGGTCGCGATCGAGGACAGCCTGAACGTCGACATCAACCTGGTCTTCGAGCGCGCCTGAGGCCCGCCTGGGCCTAGGAGCCGGCCAGGATGAGGATCAGCTGGGTCAGGTCGAACAGGATGTGGGCCAGGATCAGCGGCCACAGCCGGCGGGTCCGCTGGAAGTACCAGGCGTACATCAGCCCGAGGCCGAAGATGGTCAGGGCCGCCCCGACCCCCTGGTAGACGTGGAGGACGCCCCACAGGGAGGTCGGCAGCAGCAGGATCACCGCGGTCGGGGCCCGCAGCTGCTCGAGGCGGGTCTGAGCGTAGCCCCGGACCACGATCTCCTCGGTGACCCCGGCGGTGACGGCGATCAGCACCGCCTGGACGGCCCGGAACCACAGCGGCAGCCCTTCGGGCAGGAAGTCGACCTCCCGCTGGCCGAAGAACTGGAACAGCTGCGCCAGCACCAGCACCAGGATGAAGCTGGCCACCCACAGGACGGCGCCCGTGGCGACGTCGCCGCCGCGCAGCCGGGTCAGGCCGATGCCCGGCCAGCCCTCGCGGTTGCGGGCCAGCAGGAACCCGATGACCAGGACCGGCGACCACGACAGGAACAGCTCGAAGACGATGCTGACCACCGACGGCAGCAGCTGGGCCTCGACCTCGGCGCTGCCCTGGGGCCCGAGCGCGATGATGAGTAGGCCGAGGATGCCGGGGGCGAAGGTCAGCAGCAGGACAAGGCCGAGCTCCAACCGCAGCATCCTCGGCGTCCCGGGTGGGCTCGGTACCGGGTTGCGTGCCCGCCGGGGCCGGCCGAGCTCGGGTGGGGCGGTCCCGTAGGGCTCTCCGACCGGCACCCCGAAGGGCGGGGGCTGGGGTGGTCGCGGGTCGCTCGGGTCGGCCACGAAGCTCCTTGCGGACGTCGGAATCCCAGCGTACCGCACGCAGCGTAGTTCTCCGTTTTGTAACGCCTGCTTCCCGATCCGGCCAGGAGCCGGTAACTCGTGATATCGTCCCGTGCGTTCTGCCCCAAACCCCACGTCGTCCGCCCGGTCGTGACGGGCGATGGGAAGGAGACACGTTCTATGCTCGCCTACCTCGATGCCGCATCGGGCAGCATGATCGTCCAGGCGATCGTGGCTGGCGCCGCGGGTGCGGCGGTGTTCTTCAAGCTGGGCTGGCGCAGGATCAGCTCCCCGTTCCGCCGTCGTGCCACCGCCGAGGTCGGCGAGCGCGACGAGCGCTGAGCGGCGCCCCCTCACAGAGCACACACGGTAGGAACTGGATGAGCGATCTGGAGCTGGAGCCTGCGTCGTTCCGGGACCCGGCGAGCACAGTGGCGTACCTCGACGGCCGGGTCCTGCGTGGCCTGACCAAGGAAGGCGCCGCCGATTTCGACACCCTCGCCGCCGCCCCCTTCTTCGACAAGGCCATGGACGACGGCAAGCTGGTCAGGACCACCCAGGTGCCCGTGGAGGACCTGCCGCAGAGTGTCCGCGGCGACGCCTGGGTGCGGGCGCTGGAGCACGAGCGGATCCCGTTCGTCAGCTACCCGTACGAGTGGACCTTCTCGATGCTGAAGGACGCCGCCCTGGTCCACCTGGACCTGCTGCTCTCCGCCCTCGGCGCCGACCTGACCATGAAGGACGGCTACGCCTACAACCTCGCGTTCACAGGCGCCCGGCCGGTCTTCATCGACATCGGCTCCTTCGAGCGGGTCCGCCCGGGCGAGCCCTGGGCCGGGTACCGCCAGTTCTGCCAGACGATGCTCTACCCACTGCTGCTCCAGGCCCACAAGGACGTCAAGTTCCAGCCGTGGCTGCGCGGGGCCGTCCAGGGCATCCAGCCCCAGGACATGGCCAAGCTGTTCACCGGCACCGACAAGATGAAGCAGGGCGTCCTCAAGCACGTCTCGCTCCACGGTGCCATGGACCAGCGCTACTCCAAGTCGAGGGCCCAGGACACCCAGAAGGAGCTGAAGGCGGCCGGGTTCTCGACCGAGCTCCAGAAGGCCACCGTCGAGGCCATCCGCAAGCTGGTGTCCCGCCTCGACTGGGGCCGCTCGGCCTCGGAGTGGAACGACTACCAGAAGACCAGCACCTACACCGACACCGAGCGCGAGATCAAGGCCGCCTTCGTCGCCAAGTCCCTCGAGGGCAGGGGGGCCAAGCTGGTCTTCGACCTTGGCGGCAACGACGGCACCTACTCGCGGGTGGCCGCCGGCCACGCCGACTACGTGGTCTGCGCCGACGGCGACGACCTGGTCCTTGACGGCCTCTACCGGTCGCTGCGCCAGGAGGGCAACCGCCAGATCCTGCCCGCCTACCTCGACCTGTCCGACCCCTCGCCCGGACTCGGCTGGCGGGGCCGCGAGCGCGCCGCCTTCTTCGACCGGGCCCGCCCCGACGCCGTCCTCGCCCTGGCCCTGCTCCACCACCTGGCCATCACCGGCAACGTCCCCCTGGCCGAGCTGGTCGACTGGCTGCACAGCCTCGGCGCCCGCCTGGTGGTCGAGTTCGTCGACCCGGCCGACCCGATGGCCGACCGCCTCCTGGCCAACAAGCCCCCGGGCATGCACGGCGACTACCGCCGCGAGGTGTTCGAGCGCCTGCTGGAGGCCCGCTTCGACATCGTCGACCGCGCCGAGTACCCCTCGGGCACCCGCACCCTCTACCACGCGACCCCCCGCTAGCTCCCCACCCCCGAGGTACGATCCCCCCAAGGGGCTGTAGCTCAGTCGGTCAGAGCAAGCGACTCATAATCGCTCGGTCGCAGGTTCGAGGCCTGCCAGCCCCACCCAAAGCAGCAGGTCACGGGCCTGCGGCAGTTGTTTGCTCTGCGGTCATCTAGGTGTCACTCAGCCCGCCAGGAACGCACTGGCTGGGCGACCCACCCGACCTGAGCAGCAAGGGCCGCATCATCCGAAAGGCCTTGGCGTCCCGAGGCCCGATGCTCGCCGACAGGCCTGGATCAGCGTGGCCGCGTCGAGGGTCGGCACGTCGTGTGCGAAGGCTGCCTGGAACGCGGCGTAGGCGGCCGGGGCGTCGGCCTCCAGGGCGAAGTGCGGCTGGTTGTGGGTCATCGCCCATTCGTAGTGGGTGTTGGTTCGATCTCCCCTCTGTGCAATCACTCGCAGGGACCCTCGGCCGATGTGGATGAGGAACCCGCCTCGCGTATAGGGGAAGTCCACCGCCACCAATCCGGCCTGGGCGCAGGATCGTTGCAGCGCCTCCGACGGGAGGCCGTGGTCCTGGAACGGCTGGATTGCGGGCTGCCAGACCTGGGCCGGGTCGATGAGGAGCGAGTGCAACCCCAGCAGCTCCTCCTCATCGGCTGTGTCGTAGCCCCGCTGGCCGGCTAGTGCTGCCCCGGTGTCGTGCATGACCCTGCAGGGAGTGGACAGCGCGTCCGGCCGCAGGACCACACAGTCGGAGTCGAGCAGCCAGACATAGCTGATCGGAACCGTGTCGTCGCGTCGGTTGGCCTCGGCCAGATGGGACACCCCTTGATTCAAGCCAGGCCCGTGATAGCGGTTCTCCGGATTGGCGATCAGGTGGCACAGTCCGGCCGCGGCCACGGCCGACAGTAACCCCGCCGATCCATCCGTCGACCCGTTGTCCACCACGACCAGGCTGAACTCGGGTGGCCGGAGGGTGCGGTACAGCGAGTAGATGAGCTGGGCGATCAACCGTCGCGTGTTGTAGTTCACGGTCACGATGCCAGGCCGCCCCTCTGGCGCCTGGGAGTCGCGAGCGGGCCAGGTCGTTCTCACCGTGTTGGCTTTCCTGTGAGGTCCGTAGTGGGCGCGCGGCCCGGGAGCGGTACCGCGGATCCTACGGAAGGTTGTC